>CAXYZP010000041.1:0-9517 GCA_964293175.1 uncultured Sphaerochaeta sp. | reverse complement strand
TCCACAAGGAAGCTGAAGCCAAGACCTTTACGGGTGGAGTTGTCCAGAGGGGTATGGTAGACGACGGTGTCGGCTACTCCCAGGCTAACCCAGAACTCTCTAAGGCTGTCATACAGAAGGTAGAGGCCGCTAAGGCTGATGTTATTTCTGGAAAGATCAAGCTGTACAAGACCTACAAGGATGCACTTGCCAATGGCGCTGCTCCTAAGGGCCTTTCTCCTCTTGATGACTAAATAATTTGAGGCCGGCAGAGCATATCTGCCGGCTCTCTTCCTGGTCATTGGAAACAGTGACCAGAGAGAGAGCCTGTAAGGAGCTGAGGGTGAGTGAGTATGCAATTGAGATGGTGGGCATCACCAAGACCTTTCCAGGTGTTATAGCCAACGACAAGGTAACGCTGCAGGTCCGGGAAAAGGAAATTCATGCCCTTCTCGGTGAGAATGGTGCGGGCAAGTCTACCTTGATGTCCATTCTTTTTGGCGCTTACAGCGCAGATAGTGGTACCATATCCATCCATGGAAAACAGGTGGAGATTAAAAATCCCAATATTGCCACAGAGTTGGGGATAGGGATGGTACATCAGCATTTCAAGTTAGTGCAGAACTATACAGTTACCGAAAATATTGTCCTAGGCATGGAGCCCACCAAGATGGGGGGGATTCTTGACTTGAAAACTGCCAGTAAGCGTGTGGCGGCCATTAGTAAAAAGTACGGACTTGCTGTAGATCCATCCTCTATCATTGAGGAGATCACCGTAGGGCAACAACAGCGCGTAGAGATACTCAAGACTCTCTACCGTAATGCAAACATCATCATATTTGACGAACCCTCTGCAGTTCTTACTCCTCAGGAGGTTGATGAGCTGATGGACATCCTCAGGCTGTTGCGTGATGAGGGCAAGACCATCATCCTCATTACCCATAAGCTCAAGGAGATCAAGGACGTTGCCGACCGGTGCACGGTGCTTCGCCGTGGCAAGTATATAGGGACTGTGGACGTTGGTCCTATTAGCGAACAGGATCTTGCGGAGATGATGGTAGGACGTGCGGTAAGTTTTGAAATTGAGAAGCCTGAGATGCAAGCTCAAGACGTTGTGCTCTCTCTTAAGGGAGTGAGCGTCAACAATGCAACAGGGCTTGAGAAGGTCAAGGATCTGAGCCTGGATGTGTGTGCAGGTGAGGTCGTGGGTATCGCTGGCGTGGACGGCAATGGCCAGACAGAGCTGCTTGAAGCCATCATTGGTCTTACAACTGCAAGTAAAGGCAGTATTCATCTCGATGGTGAGGATATAACCCGCCTTTCCATACGGGAACGTATTGAACTGGGTTTGGGATATATCCCTGAAGACAGGCATAAGTATGGCCTTGTCGGACAGTTCTCTATCTATGAGAATGTTGCTTTGAAGAACTATTATATGGACCTTTATAAGAACAAGTACGGTGTGTTGAACTTCTCCAAGATGCACGCTGATGCCGAAACGCTCATCAAGGAGTTTGACATACGTGCGGGAGAAGGGGCTCTCACCCCAGCCTCAAGCCTATCCGGTGGTAACCAGCAGAAGGTTATCGTAGCTAGGGAGATAGCACTTTCACCCAAGGTTCTGGTTGTCGCCCAGCCGACTCGAGGCCTTGATGTAGGAGCCATAGAGTACATACGCAAGCGCATCATAGAGGAGCGGGGAAAGGGCAGGGCTATTCTGCTTGTTTCCTTTGAGTTGGATGAGATCATGAATCTCTGCGACCGCATAGCAACCATCAGTAAGGGGAGTATCGTAGCAGTGAACAAACAACATGAGGTTACAGAACGTGAGATCGGCATGATGATGGCGGGCTCCAAGAAAGAGGAGGCCATGTCTTGATGCATGCAAAGAAAAAGCAAAATCTGCTGCAGTCTGATGGTGCTGTCTCTGTCCTGGTTGTCCTCTTGGGTTTTCTCTGTGGGACAATCCTGATAGCCATGGTGGGGAAAAATCCCCTGAATATGTACAAGGCAATCCTCCAATCACTGACAGGGTACAATATCGACAACGGTAAGATGAATGTCCGCTATATCGGGGAGACGCTTAACTACTCGGTTCCCTTTATTCTCTGTGGTCTTTCCATGGCCTTTGCTAACCGTGTGGGCCTATTCAATATCGGAGGGGAGGGCCAGTACATCATGGGCCTTACCATGGCCCAGGCTATAGCCTTGTTAGGGCCGACCATTCCCTACTTCCACTGGATGCTTGCTATTCTGGGTGCTGTGGTCATTGGGGCTTTGTGGGGTGGCATCGTTGGGGTACTCAAGGCCAAGTATGAGGTTTCAGAAGTTGTCTCCACCATCATGCTCAACTATATAGCCCTCTATCTCTCCCGGATCATCTGCCTGCAACTTCCTGGGGCAACCACCTACAAGACAGCTACCTTTCCTGAAACTGCCCTGATAGGAAACAGTTTTTTTCAGAAGATCACCAACAACTCGCTGTTGAACAACGGTATATTCATGATGATCATAGCTGTCGTGCTTTATTGGTTTATCATGGAGAAGACCAGCCTCGGTTATGGCATGCGTGCTACAGGTTTCAATAAGGAAGCCTCCCGAGCCAGCGGTATTCCCGTAGTGAAGAGCATCGCTCTTTCCATGGCTATAGCTGGTGCTTTTGCAGGACTGGCCGGGGGCATTGTAGCCCTTGGATCTTTCAAGTACGGACGGGTACTCTCCGGGATGGATAACTATGGTTTTGAAGGTATTGCAGTTGCCCTGGTCGGTAACTCCACAGCCTTGGGAACCATGCTTGCAGGATTCCTCTTTGGTATGCTGAAGAATGCTCAGGCTTTGATGCAGAGCAAGCAGATACCCAAGGAGATTACCTTTATTATCCAGGGACTTATAGTTATTTTCATTGCCTTACGCTCGGCATTGAAGATCTATCGTGAATATTTGGACAAGCGGACACTACAGAAGGAGGTAGGGGTAAAATGAGTATGATACTTGGTATGTTCCCTTCAATCCTTATGATAGTGGCACCCATTCTCATCACTGCCATCGGTGGTATGATCTGTGAGAAGTCGGGTGTCGTCAACATCGCCCTCGAAGGCCTTATGGCCATCGGTGCCTGCACAGCAGCATCGGCTCACGTTTTGATGGAGACCGCTGGGGTTCCCCATCACATTTCGATAATCCTTGCCCTGATTTCTGGTGCCTTTGCCGGAGGGGCCTTCTCCCTGATCCATGCAGTGGCGGCCATCAACCTCAATGCGGATCAGACTATCAGCGGAACCGGTATCAACCTGCTTGCTAGCGGGGTGACCATATTTGCCAGTCAGATTCTCTTCTCTGCAGACAGGACCAGGGGGTTCAGGATGGGGATGCAGACTGACTTCCTGGGAATCTATCCCACAGCCTATATTGCCATCGCGGTGGTAGTCCTATCCTGGTTCATACTCTACAAACTGCCCTTTGGTATGCACCTGCGCTCCTGTGGTGAGCATCCCAGTGCAGCAGAGAGTGTGGGTATAAACGTAAAGAGGATGCGCTACTTTGCAGTATTGTCCAGTGGTCTATTGGCGGGGCTTGCCGGCGGGTGTGTTGTGTTGACACAGACTATCCAGTACACCTCCAATACCATTAACGGACGAGGCTTTATCGCCTTGGCTGCGGTCTCCTTCGGTCGATGGAAACCTCTTGGGGTATTGGGAGCGGCTTTCCTCTTTGGAGCTGCCCAGGCATTCGCCATCATAGCGAACAATATTCCCGCCCTACGTGTCCTGCCTACTGAAATATTCAATATCCTGCCCTATGTGACCACCTTGGTTGCTCTGGTCCTGTTCAGTGGTAAAAACTATGCTCCGAATGCTGCAGGCCAGCCCTATGAAAAGGGGGCTTCCTGATGACTCCACACAACAGGGCGAAGAAGGGCGATATCGCCCCCATCGTACTGGCTCCTGGGGACCCTTTGCGTGCAAAGCTGGTAGCAGAGAAATTCCTTACTGATTCGCGCCTGATTACCGATGTTCGTAACGTCCTCGGGTATACCGGACTGTATCGGGGTAAAGAGGTGAGTGTCCTCTCAACCGGTATGGGGGGACCCTCTGTTGGAATTTATAGTTATGAGCTGTATACCGAGTATGACGTTGAGGCCATCATCCGCATCGGTACCTGTGGAGGCTTTCAAAGTCACATAGAGGTAGGGGACCTGGTGTTAGCCATGACTGCCAGTACCGACTCTGCTTGGGCTCACCAGTACAACCTAAAGGGGACTCTCAGTCCCTGCTGTGATCCTAAACTGTTGCTAGAGGCTGCAAAGCAGGCACAAGAGTTTGGACATGCCCATCATCTGGGAATGGTCTTTTCCAGTGACCTGTTCTCCTCCTACAACGCACTTGGTGAGGATAGCTGGAAAGCATGGGCACGTATGGGAGCCCTTGCCCAGGATATGGAGAGCTATGCGCTCTACGCTACAGCGGCATGGTGTAACAAACGTGCCCTATCCATCCTGACGATGACCGATAGCTGTGTGACAAATAGAGGCCTCGCTGATGATCAGCGAATGACAGCGCTCTATCCTATGCTGTCAGTAGCTTTAGAAACTGCTTGGGAGGCCTTATGACTTTTCTTGAAGCGATGCAGAGCCGCTTTGCTTGCAAACGGTATTCTGATAAGAAAATAGCTGAAGAGGACCTTCTTTCAATTTTGGAGTATGGACGCCTTACTCCTACATCCTTTGGACTGGAGCTCTGGGCTTTTCATGTGGTGGAGAGACCCAAGTTGCGAGAGCACCTCTACAATGCCTGCTTTGAGCAGGAGTCTGTCTTGACGGCTCCCTTGAGCATCATAACCCTCTCAAGGGCTCACTCGTATCTGGATCCTAATGGGCCTTCTGTCAGGGAGCGTGGCTTACGCTTTCCTGGCTCCATTGAAGCCTATATAGAGGACTATACCCCGTATTATGATTTCCTGCACGAAGAGGATCGTCTGGAGTGCTGGTCACGCAGCCAAGGCTATCTTGCTGTTGCCAATATGATGACAGGAGCTGCAGCTCTGGGAATCCAAAGCTGCGCCATAGAGGGCTTTGATGAGGATCTGGTACTCGCTATCCTCGGTCTCGATCGTGAAGACTGGACAGTCTCCATGGTCATTCCTTTTGGATACCCCGCTGAGCCTGCAAGGCCTAAGATCAGGGCGAGTCTGGAGAGCCTGGTGGTTCGGCACTAAGGAAGAGCTATGAGTGCCTCATCAATGAGCGACCAGAAATGGTTGAGCTCTGCCTTCTTGGCAACGAGGACACCCCCTTCTTTACAATCTTTGCCCCTGAGGGTTTTTCCGTAGGTACCCCGGTCTATAAGCTCAACTGAGACCTCATGCCTTTCGTAGGTGAAAGGCTTGGGATCTATCAGGTAGGCTATGCACAGCGGATCATGCATTGCTGGGTAGCCGACGCCTTTTTTCTGGTAGTTGGCCATATAGGTATCCATACAAGCACAAAACAGTTTCGCACTCTCGCCTTTGAAGGTCTTGTAACGAGCGAGGGCCTCAGGGGAGAGGTTTACCTTTGTGGTGCAGTCAAGGGGGAACATGACCAAGGGCGCCCCACTGGAAAAGACTATCTGGGCTGCTTCCGGATCGGCATAGGTATTGAACTCAGCCTCTGCTGTCACGTTTCCACCCACAAAGGAACCACCCATCAGGACTATTTCCTTGACTAGGCTTATGATCTTGGGTTCCTGTTGCATGGCGATGGCTATATCGGTCAGAGGCCCTACAGGGACTAAAGAGATCTCACCTGGATTTTTCATGATGGTGTCGATGATAAACTGGATGCCGCTTCCTTCTTTGACCTGTTGGTGTTTTCTTGGTTGGAAGACCGGGCCATCAAGTCCGCTCTCCCCATGGAAGTCCCCCGCATGGACGCGTTCGCGCTTCAGGGGATTCTCTGATCCTTTATAGACCGGAGCTTTGATGCCTACAACTTCACAGACATTAAGAGTGTTTTCAAGGGTTTTTTTCAGCTCAACATTGCCAAAAGTGGCAACTAAACCTTCAATATGGATAGAAGCGGAACCTGCTGCGAGGATGATGGCAACTGCATCATCGAGGCCTGTATCAACGTCAAGAATGATTCTTTGCATTTACATTTCCTTTTTTGGCTTTGGAAGCATGATGTTTAGGGCAACAGCAACAACTGTTGCTATGACAACAGGAGACTGGCCGAAGATTACCTGGAACCAGTCGGGAAAGGTCGAGATGGCAGCGGAGGAATCGGCTATGCCGATGCCCAAGGCAGCAGAGAGCCCTACTATGGAGGTGTTTCGATAGTTCATCTCTTCAGATACTACCAGTTTCATACCAGTCATGGCGATGGAGGCGAATACTGAGATGGTCGCACCTCCGAGGACGGCTTGTGGAATGGTTGTAAGGATGGCAGAGAACTTGGGTACAAGACCTGCTATCAAGAGGATCATCGCCGCCAAGCCCAAGGTGATACGGTTGATTACCTTGGTCGTGGTGACGATACCGACGTTCTGGCTGTAGGTTGCTGTGGGAAGGCCGCCGATCAGCGATCCTAGCAGGTTTGTGAAGCCGTATCCTACGATACCGGCTCGCAGTTCAGTAGTGGTAGGTTCGCGATCCATGGATCCCACTGTAGTGGCAGTGAAGTCTCCGATGGCCTGGATTGCGTTGATGGCAAAGAGGATTCCTAGGGCAAAACATGCAGATATCTCAAATTTGATGCCGAAGTGCATGATCGTTGGAGCTTGGAAGAAGCCTGCCGATGCGATGGAGGAGAAATCGACAATCCCAAGAAAGAGAGAGATGATGTAGCCGACAATGATGCCTATAAGGATCGATGCCAGCTTGAAGATACCCTTGCCAAAGTGATTGAGCACGGTCACCACCGTAAGGGTTATAAGGGCTAGGATCCAGTTTTGTGCAGATCCGAAGGTGGCGCTACCCACGCCACCTGCCATGTAGTTAATGGCGGTTGGATAGAGTGAAAGCCCGATGGTAAACACTACAGTCCCGGTGATGAGGGGAGGGAAGAATTTGCGTAGTTGCTTGACGAATACCCCTACAAAGATAGCGACGACACCCCCGACCAACTGGGCTCCGAAGATGGTCGCAATGTCATAGCCTGCGGCTATGCCCTGCATGCTGGGCAGGTAGGCGAAGCTTACACCCAAGATGACGGGAAGCCCCGAGCCAAGATATTTTCCTAGGGGGAAGAGCTGTAGAAAGGTTGCCAAAGCGGCAATAACCAGAGCTCCCTGAACCAATATTATACTGTCTTGGCCAGAAAGGTTCGCAACCCTAGCAAGAATGAGGGCCGGGGTAACACACCCTACAATCATCGCAACCACATGCTGCGTTGCAAGAGGAAGAGCGCGCCTTAAGGTGGGGACCCCTTCCAACGTGAATATAGTAGTTCTTTGTATTGGCTTCATTGATTTGTCCTTTCTGAATACTAACCCTTAGATGATAACACAACCGCCAAGGCGTATAAAGAACTATAGCAAAAAAGAGCCAGGAAAGATTGCGGAAGGATGTGCTATCGTCCCTCTATTTTTCGGAAAAACAAAGCAAGAAATTATCAGATGGGACTCTATAAATTCTGATAGAAAACAGCAGGTGATTTGTGGTAGTATACTCACTATGAGAATCATACAAGTTGCAGTTGGAAAGAAGCAGGCGAGCCTTACCGGCTATCTGCAGGATTTTACCCAAGATGGGGGAATTCGAAATATCAGGCCTACGGTGGTTATCTGCCCCGGAGGCGCATATCGTTTTCGTTCGGAAAGGGAGCGCGACCCTGTTGCCCTTCACTTTCTTTCGATGAGCTACAACGTCTTTATACTGGATTATTCGGTACAAGAGGATGCCTCAGGTCTGAACCCTCTCATCGAGGCAAGCGAGGCTGTCATGAAGATCCGAGAGCATGCCGTTGAGTGGATGTGCAATCCCCATGGCATAGCTATTTTGGGCTTCAGTGCAGGAGCTCATGTCGCCGCATCCTTGGCTACGCTGCATGATCATCCAAGACTGAATGCAGTCTTGGATACCCAAGGGGGCTTGAATCGCCCCGATGCTGCTGTGCTCTGCTATCCTGTCATTTCTACCAAAGAGGGCATTTGCCATCAGGAGAGTGCAGACTGGGTAAGTGGAAAGGACGAGGAGGACCGTAAGCTGTTCAGCTTGGAAGACCAGGTGACCTCTTCTACGGTTCCCTGTTTTATATGGCATACCATCAACGATGCTTCTGTACCTGTGGAGAACAGCATGCACTTTGCCTCGGCTCTACGAGCCGAAGCCATTCCTTTTGCTCTACATCTTTTCACCGAAGGGGACCATGGCCTTTCGATGTGCAACCATGAGGTGGGAATGCCCAACCTTGCCTGCCAGGCATGGGTCGGTCTCTGTTCAACCTGGCTCAACGATAGGTTTGAGCACGAGCTATAGGCTCTCTACCATCCCTTCAGCAGCCCGGATCCCACTGGCCCAGGCACCTGTTATACCACGACTGGTGCCTGCTCCGTCTCCAGCAAACCACACATCCTCTGTGACTCTGAAGCGTTCATCGAGGTAGGTTGGTTTATTGGCATATAGCTTGATCTCAGGATAGTACATGATGGTTGAAGGGTGTAGCACCCCTGGTACGATGGTGTCCAGGTTCTTCATGGCCCTCCAGATGGATCGCAATATCTTTGCTGGAATTGCAAGGGAGATGTCCCCGGGACAGCAGGTTTTCAGCGAAGGCTCAAAGTCGTAGAGGTCGCCGCTAAAGCTGTCCTCCTTGCTTCTGGAACCAAGACGAAAATCCCCTACTCGTTGCATCAGAGGCTTGCCCCCTCCCATCAGGGCTGCCTGCAAGCCGAGATTCTCGGCAAAGGCCTGCCCGCTTGCAAGAGGCTCGGTGAAGCGTACTGTCTTCAGGATGGCGAAGTTTACCAGACCGTTGTCCGTATGGGTGTCTGCAGAGAAGGCGTGTCCGTTGACCGAGTGCCATTGGTCTCCTCGGCTGGTGGCATAGCGCTCGCGCACCACATGGGCATTGCCACTATTGGTGCAGAAGGTCCTTACCTTGTCTGGGAAATAAAATTTAGGATCATAGTAGTCTTTTACGATAGGGTAGTGCTCGATGCGAGTTTCCACCCTAATACCGATATCGACGATGTTATCGACAAAGGGGACGCTGAGGGTGTGCATCAGGTCCTGTAGGTAGTGGAATCCCTTTCTTCCTGGGGCTACCAGGAGCTTTTTGTAGCCGATCTCCCTTTTCTCGGTGGTGATGAAGCGTTCCTTTTTGTGAATGCTCTCCATGGCTTCTCCTAGGGCAAGAGTTACACCAAGTTCCTCTAGCTTACCCAACAGTTCCTTAATGAGGCGTAGCCCACCATCAGTTCCGAGGTGGGTCTGCCTTATGTCCAAAAGCGTACAGCCTAAGCGTTCGGCTCTTTTTTGGTAAATGCCTATGTTTGTCTTGGGAAGGAAGGATGGTTGCAGGAATTCAATGACTTGCTCGAGGTAGTGATCGGCATCCTTT
>CAXYZP010000040.1:0-9521 GCA_964293175.1 uncultured Sphaerochaeta sp. | reverse complement strand
ATTCCGGAGCTTTACAAGGAACTTGAATCTTGGGGGTTATTTTGTACTTATTCCTTTCAGATGCTTCTGTCATCTGCATGTAGTTTGGTCTCTAAATACCCTGTGCTATACTGTGATAGTGGAAAGTCTTGCAGGATTTCCAACTCTGATCTCTTATATTACCCACCGACATTATCGTGCTGTTGGTTTTTGGGGTCAGTGGAACAGTAGAGAGGAGTATGCTATGAAACAACTATTTACCAACTATACACCCTGGCAGATGCCAGAGATTACAGGTCTTAACAGGCTTGCCATGGACTCCCTTCCGCTTGCTTTCCCTACCGAACAACAAGCGAAGGAGGATGCGCTGGCTGGGCCGGAAGGGCGCGACCTTACGCGAAACCCCCACTATCTATCACTCGACGGACAGTGGGATTTTCGCTTGTACGACAACCCCTTGGAAGTGGAGGCCAGTGCAGTAACAGATACTGCTACTACTTCTTGGGAACCTATCCTGGTTCCAGGTGCCTGGAGTGTGCAGGGGTATGACAAACCTCACTACACTAATGTTATCATGCCTTTCTCGGAACATCCTCCCTGTACCCCCTCTGATAATCCTACAGGAGTCTATCGCAGGACATTTACCCTTCCTCTTACCTGGAAGGAGAAGCGAACTGTCTTAAGGGTAGGCAGTGCTGAAAGCTATCTTGAAGTCTATCTCAATGGGAGTTTTGTAGGAAGTTCCAAAGACAGTCGTCTTCCCTCCTCTTTTGATCTTTCTTCGTATATACGTCCCGGAGAGAATCTCTTGGTTCTTGTGGTTGTTCGCTACAGCGATGCCAGTTTTGTAGAAGATCAGGATCAGTGGTGGTTGGGTGGCTTGCATCGTAGTGTCAGCCTATCTTTTTCAGAAGAGCTGAGTATGAAGGATGTAAAGATACAGAGCCTATTGGATAGTACCCTCCAGAAGGGGACGGTGCATATACGAGTTCCTTTGTCCGGGTCATATCAAGATCTTGATGTGCCCGCCTTGTTACTCTCACTCTACGACCCACAGGGGCTTCTGGTAGTCTCTAAAAACATAGAAAGTGATAGTGAAGGGGTGTGCGAAACCATCTTGAGCGTCGACTGTCCAACCCTGTGGAACCACGAGGTCCCTGAACTCTATACTCTTACCTTGAGCCTTGCCGGTGTTGACGAACACCGTGCTCTGCGTTTTGGATTCCGTAAGGTTGAGGTTCGGGATCGCAAGCTGTTGATAAATACTAAGCGAGTGCTTATCAAGGGGGTGAACCGCCATGAGCATGACCCTCGTATGGCAAAGACCCTGACCACCGAAAGTATGGTTGAGGATATCCTCTTGATGAAAAGGCATAACTTCAACGCCGTACGTACGTCTCACTACCCCAATGATGAGAGATGGTATGAGCTGTGTGACCGATATGGCCTCTATGTCATGGACGAGGCAAACATAGAGAGTCATGCCTTCTACGACTCCCTCTGTCGTATGGAATCCTATGCCTCCTGCTTTTTGGATAGAATCCAAAGGATGGTACGAAGGGATTTCAACTATACTTCCGTGATAATCTGGTCCTTAGGCAATGAAAGTGGGTACGGGTCCAACCATGATGCGATGGCAGCGTGGGTACGCCGCTTTGACCCCCATCGTCCTATTCACTACGAGGGTGCAACCCGCCCCGAGTGGGGCCAAGGCACTCCCACCTTGGATAGTTTGAAGCGGGGTAGGTCGGTATCCGATTTTGTTGCACCGATGTACCCTTCCCTCGATCTTATCGAGGCATGGGACAGGAGCACAGAAACTGCGTCTGATAACCGGCCTATGATCATGTGCGAGTACAGCCATGCCATGGGTAATTCCAACGGCAGTCTTTCCGACTACTGGGATACCATTCGGAATTCTCGGGGTATTCAAGGCGGCTTTATCTGGGACTGGGTGGATCAGGGCATCCTCGTTGATGAGCAAGGCACGCCGGTAGGCTCTAGGGAGATCGAAAACCAGAAAATTCCCCGTTGGCGTTATGGAGGGGATTTCGATGATACACCGACAGACTATGATTTCTGCCTCAACGGCCTGCTCTTTCCTGACCGTACCCTCAAGCCTGCGATGAGTGAGTGCTTCAAGGTGCAACAGAGCATACGCATCAGCAGCATACACCCTTCTCAGGGCGTTTTCACGGTGCACAATGAGTTTGACTTCTCTACCTTGGAGGGGATTCTGATCCACTGGAGAATCATCTCCCCCCTTGAGGAAGAACCGATTTTCGGTGAGGTTGAAGTGCCTCATCTCTCTCCTGGTGAATCTGCTAAGGTTATTGTTGGCGAAGTGGTTTCTCTCGCTGTGCAAACCCGTATGGCAAAAGGGGAGTGCTTTATTCTTTTTGAGTCCTCCCTAGCCATAGATACCTTCTGGGCACAGGCCGGGCATCGCATAGCCTGGGACCAGTTCTCTCTATCCTGTGCAGTCCCTCCTATGTTGGGAATATCTTCCGCCTTCTTTGACCTCTCAAAAAATGGCGGCTATTCCTTGGTTACCGAAGCCTATTCGGCATCGTTGAACGAAGAGGGCCTGCTCTCTTCTTTGAAGTTCGCCGGACAAAAAGAACTTTTGGAGTCACCGCTGACGCTTTGTCTCTATCGTCCTCCTACAGAGAATGACGGAATGAAGACTTTCCCGCGGGAAAGCCAGAAAGACAAGGCCTTCAACGCTTGGCTCGAACATGGTCTTGACCAGTTGGTCTTGGAGAAGCTTGATCTGAAAATAGAAGGGGGTATATTGACAAGCCAACACCGCATCAAGACTAAACTAGGTATAGAGTTGGGACTCTTTGATCAGAGATGGGCTTTCTTTGATAAGAAACTGCATATGGTAGCTACGATAACCCTGAATTCAATCATACAGGACTATCCTCGCATTGGCCTCAGCTGTGCCTTGAGCAAGCGGTGGTCTTCTCTCCGATGGTTCGGTCTTGGCCCTGATGAGAACTATCCAGATCGCAAGACTGGGTGTGTAGTTGATTCGTACCGAGCAACTGTCAATGAGCTGTATGTGCCGTATATCGTGCCTCAGGATTATGGTCAGCGCACAGAGGTGCGACATCTGGATCTGTTTGACGGGGATAAAGGGAGAATACGCCTTGCCTCAGAGGAGCTCTTCTCCTTTTCCTTGCAGAAATTCACCCGCTCTGAGCTTTGGGAGAAAAAGCATGCTGATATGCTCGTACCAAGCGCCTATAATCACCTCTACCTCGATGCCGCGGTACGTGGGGTGGGAACAGCCGCTTGCGGACCTGATACGCTTGAGCGGTATCAGGTTGGAAGTGGTGTCTACCGCCTTGGGTTTGTCATCAGCTCGGTGTAGCTGAAGGGGGAGGAGGTACCTATGGTATCTATCCCTACCGGAATATGGTCGTGTTAATCGTAAATACAGTAACTCCGTCGTAGGATCACCTTACAGTATGCAGAGTTGGAAATACTGTATTGGATTTTCCCTGCAATCAAGCCCCAGAAGAGATTGCAGAGATTGATGCCTTTTGTAGCTGTACTATGGTACCAAGTTCCTCATTGAACGGAGGGGCAAGGTCGTTGCTAGGTTTGAATCGCCTGCTCGTTTTTCTCTTATTGCTCAGGCGATACAAGAGCTGCTCTAGGGCTTTATCTTGACAAGTAGGGGTATGGGGTGTATTATAGATTGTGGTAAACATAATGGCGGACAATATAAAAGGAGATTTCCATGAGTATATATGATATTTCAGTAAAAGGTAAAAAAGGGGAAAAAATTCCCCTCTCTACGTACGAAGGCAAAGTGCTGCTTGTAGTGAACACCGCAACCCAATGTGGGTTTACCCCACAGTATGATGACCTACAGGCCATCTACAAGAAATACAAGGATAAGGGATTTGAGATCTTAGACTTCCCCTCAAATCAGTTTGAAGGACAGGCACCAGAATCCATTGATGAGATAGACCAGATCTGCAGCACTAAATTTGGGACCCAGTTTCCCCGCTTTGCAAAAATCGAGGTAAACGGGAAGGGCGAGAGTCCTCTCTACACCTATCTGAAGAAAAAACAGGGGTTCAAGGGCTTTGATATGAACCATGAGATTGCCCCGATCCTCTTGGAAATCCTAACCAAGAAGGATCCTGACTATGCAAAGAACCCTTCGATAAAGTGGAACTTCACCAAGTTCCTCATTGACCAGAAAGGCACTGTGATACAGCGTTTTGAGCCTACCCATGACATGGTAGAGGTATCGGACGAGATCGGTAAGCTTTTCTAGACTTTCTCCTAAAATAATTTTACACCTATGCAGCGTTGTCCTTCCCAAGGGGCAACGCTATTTTGTTCTTCAAGAGTGAACTTTTTAACCTCGACATCCAACAAGTATGCAGAGGTGACTTTTAGGGTGGAGGCATGTTTTGGACAAGCATCGCACCAGTTCTGTTGGGACGATCCTTACCCTGATCACAAAATAGTTTTGAGAGGAATTTCCCTTCTTGTCAGCACAACACCCTCTTTCCATGATAAGCTTTGAACGTTTGGCAGGAAAGACATCTTCTCCATATCTATGGAGGACCTTCCTCATCTCATCCATTCAGGGGAAGATGAGAGTACGGTATGTACTGAGCAGAGACAATACAGGAGGCACTGTGAACATCACTACTAAGATCGGACAGCATTTTGTTTGTGGATTTCCAGGAACAACCATGGATGAGGCCTTCAAAGAGGCTGTCAGAACCCATAAAATCGCCAATGTCATTCTCTTTGCCCGAAACATCGAGAGCAAACAGCAGTGCAAGAAACTCTGTGAAGATATCCAGACCCTCGTGCGTGAAGAGTGTGGGACCGATGCCATCATCGGTATCGACCAGGAGGGTGGTATGGTCACCCGTCTTAGCGAGGATTGCACCAATGTGCCTTCAGCGATGGCACTCAGTGCTACGTTTGATAGCTCATCTTCCTATGAAGCTGGGGTTATAACAGCAAGTGAGTTGAATGCCTTGGGCATTATGTGTGACTTTGCCCCTGTCTTGGATGTGAACAGCAACAAGGCCAACCCCGTTATCGGAGTGCGTAGCTTTGGTGATACCAAAAAAAGAGTTATTGAATATGCTCTGCCTATGGTAGAGGGGTTGCAGAGCAAGGGCATTATGGCTGTGGGCAAGCACTTTCCGGGCCATGGGGATACCCACCTTGATTCCCATCTGGCACTTCCTAAGGTATTTTCTGACAAAGAAGAGCTCCAAGAGCATATCGCTCCTTTCCGAGCTGCCATCAATGCAGGGCTTCAAGGTATCATGAGTAGCCATATTCTTTTCCCTGCCCTGGAGAAGGAAGAGGTCCCTGCTACGATGAGTCGTTCCATCCTGACCGACTTCCTCAAAGGGGAACTGGGTTTCAAGGGCATAGTTTTCACCGATTGTATGGAAATGCAGGCAATCGGTCGGTATTATGGCACTGTGGAAGCATCTCTCTCAGCCTTACAGGCAGGGGCGGACATCGTGTGCATTAGCCACCATGTGAAGCTTGCGTGTAAAGCTATCGACCTGGTGCATCAGGCATTGGCCGATGGCAGGCTCTCTGAAGAGGAACTCTCGATTTCCACTGAGAAAATCTTACTTGCAAAGTCGATGCTTGCAGAACAAGAGCGCTGTGATTTCTCTGTAGTAGGGAGTCCTGACCACAAGAAAAGGAACCAAGTTCTTGTGGAAAAATCCCTCTGTCTGGTTAATGACCAGAACTTCCAGATGGGGGACAAGCCCCTGTTTGTCGCTCCTCGTCTCTTCAATGCAACCCATGTCTCCAACGTATATGAGACCCTTTCCTTTGCTCCTGAGATGGAGAAGCGTCTAGGAGGAGGCTCGATAGTTCTCTCTGATGATCCTCTAGAAGAAGAAATAGAATCGGTGGCCTCAAAAGCTTCTTTCTACACTTCAGTGGTGGTTGGAACCTATAATGGGTACCTTTTTACTGGTCAACTTAATTTGGTGGAAAAACTGGACACGCTTGGAATCCCAGTTTGTGTTGTTGCCTTGAGAAATCCGTATGACCTCTCGAACCTTCCCCGATCAGTACAGAGCTATGCGACATTTGCCTATAGGCGGGAATCCCTTGATGCTGTCGCTAAGGCCCTGACAGGGCAGCTTGTTCCAACCGGAAAACTTCCGGTCAAGCTATAAGAAATTACTGGGGCTGACATGGTGGTAATGTTGCCTAGGATACAACGTTTTTGCAGAGGGTACTCATCTCTGATGGGTTTGCCTCTTTTCTCTTAGCAATGGTTGTATACACAGTATTTTATGCAAGAGTTCGTAGGTTCCTGTTATGCCTTTCTTAGGCTGGGCACAAGCTGGTCATATGATAGTATTGGCTCGTGGGAAAGGCCGAGCATAGCCAGTAATACCAATTGCGCTCTAGCATATTCGGTTTTGTGCTGTCTGAAATGGTCTGCAGACGTGCTACAAAAGTAAATCATTAAATCAATAAATATTTATTGACAAGTGTGGAATATCGTGTATCATATAGGTAGGCAATCGATTGCCTCTTTGTTTTACCCTATAGGCAAACGATTGCCTATGAAGAAAGGAGCTTTTCATTGAAGAATTATGCAACCCTTAAAGATGTAGCGAAATTGGCTGGGACAACTGCAGCCACTGTTTCCTATGTCCTTAATGAAAAAAAAGGCAGATATATCAGTGACGAGACAAAACAGAAGGTTCTAGCCGCTGCTAAAAAACTTGATTATGTGAAATGTGGCGGCGCTTCCTCTTTGAAAGGGAAGAAACGCAAGCTTATCGGCATTATGATTCCTCAGTTTGAGAACCAATTTTTTACCAGGATAATCATTGCCAGTGAGGAAGTTTTTGTAAAACATGGCTATGACCTCATTATCTGCAATACCTTGGACCAGCCAGAGCGTGAGAAGGCAATCCTTAACAGGATGGTCCAGCAAAGGGTAGACGGCATTATCATAACCCCCACCACAAAGGGAACTGAGAACACCTCTCTGGTTCGTCGTGTTGGCATGAAGATGGTTGTGGTTGACCGTCCGCTTGTAGGTGTGGAGGATTTCTTCTGGGTTGCTACCAATAACCCTGGTTGTGGCTCTGTGGGAGCACTTCACCTTATGGAGAATGGGCATCGGAAGATTGGGTATGTCGGATGGGACAGCAAGATTGAGGATCTCGATGCGCGGCGAGAGGCAGTTCTAGACGTTGCAAAGAAATTTAATGCCGAGGTCCATGTTGCCGAAGGTGGTTTCTCTGCCGAAAGTGGATACTCCCTCACTTCCCATTTATTGGATGAGCATCCTGATATTACTGCCATATTTTTTGGATTTAACGTACAGGCCTTAGGTGGCATAAAATGCATCGCGCAGAGAAAAATTGCAATTCCTGAGCAAATTTCCGTAGTTGTTATCGGTAGTCCGGAGTGGGTAACTGCCGGTACTAATGACTTTACCCACGTAGATATGAATGACTTGGACCTTGGACACAAAGCGGCGAACCTGCTTTTGTCTCAGATTCAGAGTGAAGAAGATATTCCCTTTGAGCACATCATCCAGAATTGTACCTTAGTGAAAGGTAGTTCTGTTTGTAATATTTCGCATAGGAGAGAAGAATGAAAAAGACACTAGCAATTTGCTTAGTACTTTTACTTGTCGCCAGTTTCGGATTTGCACAGGGTGCAGCCGAAGAGACCTATCCCACCAAGACCATTAACATGACTGTTCCGTATGGTGCTGGTGGAACGACTGACCTGACCGGACGTGCCTTGGCTAACGCCATGGGACAGAAGATGGATGGAACCATCAACGTAGTCAACACCCCCGGTGCTGGTGGTAGTGCTGGATCACTGAATGTCCAGAATTCCAAGGTAGACGGGTATACCCTGCTTGCCAACGGTATGCTGGCTTTCACCACCATGCCCATCAATGGTTATACCAATAAGACCTACAAAGAGTGGGACATCTGGATTGCAACCTTTGCACCAAATGCCATTATCGTACCCAAGAATTCTCCTTACAACACCTTTGGTGATCTCATCAAAGCCATCCAGGCTAACCCTGGTAAGATCACAGCGGGAACCGCTGGTATCGGATCCGGTGGTCACTTTGGTGCTGAAGTTGTAAAGTCCATTGCAGGTGCTCCTTACAAGCACATCACCTATGCTGGTGGTGGTCCTGCCTTGACTGCAACTCTCTCCGGTGAAGTGGATTTCTGCCCACAGCTTCTGGCTGAGTACAAGGACCTTATCATCAGCGGTGATGTGAAGTGTCTCGGTACCCTTTCAGATTCTGACATCGAACTTGCTCCTGGTGTTATTGTTGAGTCAATCGGCAAGAACTACCCTGAGGCTGCAAAGTTCCTCCCCATGGGTGAAGTTACCGGTATCCTCCTTCCTAAGGGCCTCAGTGAAGAGAAGCTCGCTGTCCTTGATGATGCATTTGCCTTTGCTGTCAAAGACAAGGGATTCCTCGACTTTGTTGAGTTGAAGAGTTTTGAAGCTATTCCCATGGGAAGAGAAGCATCACAGAAGTATCTCGACACCTTTGCAAGCAAGGCTGCCTACCTCATGTATGATGCAGGTGCTGTTGCAATTGATCCCGCAAAGTTTGGCATTAATCGCTAAACTGTCTTAGTTTTCAGGGTGTGTAGGCGTATTGCCTGCACACCCTAGCTATGTAACCTCAAATAATTCAGGAAACTTCCCCATGGAAATGAAACAAAAAGATTTCAACATCTCCCTCGTACTGGTAGGCCTTGGCCTCTACTCCACAATAGAGGGAATACGTATGTACAGGAAGGCTGCGAAACCTCCCTATAATATTGAAAATTTCTCTATATCTCCTGGTTTTTTACCCACTATCCTCGGGGCTTTATTGCTCCTTTTGAGCATCATCCTGTTTGTAAAAAGTATACAGGGGTGTGGCTTTCGCTCCCAGGTTTCAGCCTTGTTCACTTGGAGCAAACAGGCGATACACGATACAGATATCCGTCTTATGGTCATTGGTATGCTCATCATGGGCATCTATGCCTACATTCTTATTGGATTTTTGCCGTACTGGCTCTCCTCAGTTCTTTTCCTCATTGCCCTTATGGCATTCTTGCGAGCAGCCAAACTTTGGAAAATAATTCTAATTTCCATCCTCTCTGTAGGTCTGGTCATTGTGTTGTTCCAAGTCGTCTTCAACGTGTCCTTACCCTAATGGAGGTCTGAAATGGTTTTTGGATATCTAATACAAGCAATCTTTACTGTTCTGAGTCCTATGAACCTGCTTGTACTGATGCTAGCAGTTGGTTCTGGCCTTATCATGGGAATGTTACCAGGGCTCAGTGCCACCATGGCAATAGCCTTGCTTACAGGCCTAACCTACAATCTACCTACCCAGACAGCACTTATCAGTTTGCTTGGTGTGTATGTAGGTTCAATCTCTGGGGGGTGCCAGTCAGCCATCCTGCTTAATATCGCCGGTACCCCAGCTTCTGCTGCGTCCGCTTTGGATGGGTTCCCCCTTGCAAAGA
>CAXYZP010000039.1:0-9564 GCA_964293175.1 uncultured Sphaerochaeta sp. | reverse complement strand
TGACCGGGTTCTATAACCGTACCCACTTTGAAGAGCAGGTAAATGCATTCAGTTCGGAGGGAAGACTCCCGATGACTGTAGCCTTCGGTGATGTAAATGGCCTGAGGATCATAAATGAAGCATTTGGAAGGGAGCAGGGAAATCTGCTCCTACAAAGGATCGCTGCTATAATCAACGAACATCTTGGAGAGGGAACCTATGCTGCACGGGTCGGAGGTGATGAGGTGGCCCTGGTCTTCTTCAATACACCTATCAAGGAAGCTGAGCTTATTACCCGAGGCATCCGAGAGCAAGTCGCTGAGATGATGGTACTGGATTCAGTGCGAACCTCTGTTAGTTTCGGCTTGTGTGAGATGACGAGTGCCGATGATGATATCAATGAGGTCATAAAGCATGCAGAGAAGGATGTCGATGCACACAAACTTATGGAATCGCCAAATATGCGTGGACGTGCAGTCTATGCGATCATCAACACTCTGCATGAGAAAAATAAACGAGAAGAACTGCATTCGCGTCGGGTGAGTAAACTTTGTGAAGCTCTGGCGAAAGCCCTTGAAATGAGCGAGTGGCAGGTTTCAGAAATGAAGTTGCTCGGTCTGATGCATGACATCGGTAAGATTGCCATCAGTGAGTCCATCCTCAATAAGGAAGGCAAGCTGAGCGACCAGCAGTGGCAGGAGATGAAGCGACATCCTGAGATTGGGTACCGTATTCTTTTCTCAGTTGAAGACATGGCCGGTCTCGCTACGTATGTGCTCGCCCACCACGAGAGGCTTGATGGCAAGGGCTATCCCAAAGGTCTCAAGGGCCTTGAGATACCCCTGCAGGCAAGGATTGTGACCATTGCAGACTCCTTTGATGCCATGACGGCAGAGCGGACCTACCGGGAAAGCGTTAGCCCAAAAGATGCGGCACAAGAGCTTAAAAAACACGCAGGCACACAATTCGATCCCGATCTCGCCAAGGTTTTTGTTGAGAAAGTTCTCAATATCGACTGGGAAACCCTGTCCTGACAAACAAATAAAACGTAAGGACTCCTCATTTCCTTGACAGCACCTAGTGCACTGTTTACCCTATATGTGAGGGTTCAATCCCTTTTCACCGCAATACCTAAGGAGGTGTGTATGGGAGTTATTACCATTTCGCGTCAGATGGGTAGTGAAGGAACGTATATAGGAAAGAAACTTGCCAAGGACCTGGGTCTCAGGTATGTGGATAAGCAGGCAATGGGCAAGATCATGCGAGAGTACGGCTTCAGCCTCTTCGATGAAGTCTATGACAACAAACCCAATTTCTGGGAACGCTTTGACTTGCAGCGATCCAGCACCGTCGATTTTCTCATCCAGGCGATGAGGGCTGTTGCCAAGGTTGGTGATGTCGTTATGCTTGGCCGGGGTGGCTTTGGCCTCTTTCAGGATTATGCTGATGTGCTTAATGTGCGCATCCAAGCCCCTTTCAGTATCCGTGTCGATAGGAAGATGAAAGAGCATGGGCTGAAACGGCTTGAAGGTGAGGCCTTGTTGAACAAGTTCGACCAGATCCGTACATCGTTTATCGAATCAGATCTGAACTTCAATGCACATGATGCAAACATGTATGACATAGTATTGAATACAGAGATTGTCAAACCTGAAGATGCTATTCCCTGTATCGCTTCAGCTTATGCTGAACTCTTGAAAAACAAGCGCTTTGGTATCGAACGCAAAGCACGTTCGATTGAAGTTGATCCCCTGCTGTTCAAACATGTGCAGAACATGCTGGCCTCTGTATGAAGAATGTCGGGACCATCCTCCTCTCAGCAGGGGTATTGTTTGTAGGTTTTGCCCTGCTTACACCCCTGCTTTTCTTCCTCATAGGATTGTTGCTCGATAAGCGTGTGGATGGGAATATCCTGCTACAGATGGAGTATGCCCTTCTCTCCTTCATGGGGATTGTCTTACTTAGTCTCGGCTCCGTTTTCTCCGTAAAACTCTCTCTGCCTATTATTGTCTCTTCTGTTGTAGCCTCCCTTTCTATGGTGGTCTCTATATACGCCAACAAATCAAGGAATACCTTTGATTGGATTGTTACCGGATGCTACTATATTTCTCTTCTTGTAGCACTGGGTGCCGGCATAGCGATACTCCACACTAAAAAATCTCAACCTTAATCTGGGCCATGAGCCTTTTCTCCTTGCAGTAAGAAGGAGAAATTACATAATTATGCAAGATATGTGAAAATTTATGCAATAAAGCTAGTAAAGATTGGTAATTTCTGTATAATTATACTTTATATACTCTTTGGAGGAAGCTATGGTTACCGCAGGTGTTATCGGTTCGACAGGATATGCAGGAGCCCAATTGGTCTCTTTGCTTGCTAATCACCCTCATGTTTCGCTTACATATCTCGCTTCACACTCCTACGTGGGGAAGCGTTTTTCCTCTATATATCCTTCTATGGAAGGAACATGTGACTTGATTTTGGAAGAGGAGGACTTACAAAAGGCAAGCAAGCTTTGCTCTGTCCTTTTTCTTGCTCTTCCCCATGGTTTGGCAAGCAAGCTTGTCACACCCGAGATACTCAGCCGCTGTGTCGTTATAGACCTTGGTGCCGACTACCGCCTGAGCGATGCCTCTGTCTATACAACGTGGTATAAATGTGAACACAACAGTACAGAGCTTCTGAAAGAAGCGGTGTATGGCCTCTCTGAACTTAAGCGCAAAGAGGTTGCCACGGCAAACCTCATTGCAAATCCCGGTTGCTATACCACCTGCTCCATCCTGACCCTTGCTCCCCTTGTTGCAGAGAATTTGGTAGATCTTTCTTCCATCATCATTGATAGCGCAAGCGGGGTGACCGGAGCGGGAAGGGTAGAGAGGACTGACTCGCTTTTTTGTGAATGCAACGAGTCCTTCAAGGCGTATGGAGTGACCAACCATCGTCATACCCCTGAGATAGAGCAGGAACTCTCACAATTGGGAAAAGAAGAGATGCTAGTGCAGTTTACCCCTCACCTGGTTCCAATGAACCGGGGAATTCTTTCCACCTGTTATGCAAATCTCAAAAAGGGTGTGGGAGAAGCTGAAATCAGCAAAGCATATGCAAAATGGTATGCTAAGGAGCCTTTTATTCGCCTGATGGGATCGTCCTTGCCTGAGACACGGTTTGTGAAGAATACCAATACCACTGCCATCGGGTGGAAGGTCGACCCAAGGACCCATAGGGTCATCGCCATTGGAGCTTTGGACAACCTTATCAAAGGTGCTGGTGGCCAAGCAGTGCAGAATATGAATATACGATTCGGTTTTGCAGAGAATTCTGGCTTGGCGACAGGAGTCGTCAATCCCCTGTAGGAGAAGAGAACAATGAAAATACTTGAAGGCGGCATCACCGCCGCTACAGGATTCCTTGCCAATGGCATCGCCTGTGGCATAAAGAAACGAAAGAAGGACCTGGCTCTGGTGGTAAGTGAACAACCATGCACATTTGCCGGTTCCTTTACCACCAATCTGGTCAAGGCGGCCCCTGTCCTTTGGGACCAGAGTCTGGTTGCAACTCAGGAGACGGTGAAGGCAATCCTTATCAACAGTGGTAATGCCAATGCTTGTACCGGGGAGCAGGGCAGAGCCGATACAAAAGCTATGGCAGTTTTGGCAGCGCAGAGCCTGACAGAGAAAAAATACCCTATTACAGCGAATGAAGTACTGATCTGTTCCACTGGAGTTATAGGGGTCCCCCTTCCGATGGAAACAATCGAAAAGGGTATCGCTCAGATACCAAAAGACCTCAAAGCAAGTAGGGAAGCGGCCTTAGAGGCTGCAGTGGCTATCTGCACCACCGATACCTTTACCAAAGAGGTGGCCGTGGAGTTGTTGCTTGGAGATACGAAGGTGCGCATCGGAGGGATGGCGAAGGGCTCTGGAATGATCCATCCGAACATGGCTACGATGCTCAGTTTCATCACCACCGATGCCTCTGTTTCCAAGAAGAGCCTCCAGGCCCTTCTTGGGGAGAGTGTCATCGATTCCTATAACATGATCAGTGTCGATGGCGATACCTCCACCAACGACACTGTGCTGGTCCTTGCCAATGGGGCGAGTGGATCAGCGATGATAGATGAAACAAGCCCATATTGGGATAGCTTCAAGGACGCTTTTCTTTATGTCCATACCGCATTGGCCAAAGCGATCGTGCGTGATGGTGAGGGGGCTGGAAAATTCATAGAGATGACGGTCACAGGGGCTACTGACAAGATGAGTGCACAAGCTATCGCTCGTTCGGTGGTTTCGAGCAGCCTGGTGAAGACTGCCTTCTTCGGCAGTGACGCCAACTGGGGGAGGATCCTCTGTGCGATGGGCTATAGTGGTGTAGCCTTTGATCCTGATCTGGTGGATCTGTCCTTTAGCTCTGAGAAAGGCAGTATAGAGGTCCTTGCTGGAGGACAGCCTATTGCCTTTGACGAAAAGAGGGCAAAGTCCATTCTCTTGGAAAAAGAAGTGAACGTGCATGCTAAGATTGGACAAGGCCCAGGCAGTGGGACTGCTTGGGGATGTGACCTCTCCTATGAGTATGTGCGCATCAATGGAGATTATAGAAGCTGATGATACATACTATGGAAAAAGCGATCCTCAAGGCTGAGGTGTTGGTTGAGGCTATCCCTTATATCAGGCGGTTTGCAGGGAGCGTGATAGTGGTAAAGTATGGTGGATCGGCTATGGTGGATGAGGCTCTGTGCGCCTCGGTCATCCAGGATATCGCCATGCTCAAGTATATCGGACTGAAGCCGGTGGTGGTGCATGGCGGTGGCAATGAGATAACACTCATGCTCAACAAGCTAGGCAAGAAGACAGAGTTTCTCGATGGGCTTCGGGTTACCGATGCCGAGACGGCCAAGATTGCTGAAATGGTGCTTTCGGGCTCCATTGGAAAGAGCCTGGTGGAGAATTTGCAAAGTGTGGGTATTCCTTCAGTTGGCATAAGCGGCAAGGACGGGCGGACCCTTCTTTGCTCCAAGAAGAAGGATGAGAAGGGAAGGCCTTTGGGCTTTGTCGGGCAGATAGAAAAAGTGGATACCGCCCTGCTGGCTACTCTGATCGATAAGGGCTTTGTTCCTGTGCTCTCCCCTGTGGGTGTCGATGCAAAGAGCAATACGTACAATGTAAATGCAGACTATGCAGCCAGTGCAGTCGCAGGGGCTCTCGATGCGCAAAAGCTAATATTCCTCACCGATGTCGAAGGGATATTGAAGGACAAGGACGACCCTTCCACCCTGTTCAGCTCCCTGACCAAAAAGGAAGCTCTTGCATATATCAAGGACGGCATCATTGCCGGGGGTATGATCCCCAAGGTCCAGTGTTGTCTTGATGCCCTACAGAAGGGGGTGGAGAGTGTCCACGTCCTCGATGGCAGGGTTCCCCATGCCATTCTTTTGGAGATCTTCACCACAGAGGGTATAGGCACTATGGTCACTAAGGAGAGTGTGTAGATGAATAAGCAACAAGAATTGATTGAGCAAGGCAAAGAATACCTGCTTGAAACATATGCTCAGGTTCCGGTAGTCTTCGCTGGCGGTGCGGGTTGTACCCTTACTGATGTTGAAGGAAAAGGGTATCTGGATTTCGTAGGGGGTATTGCAGTCAATGCCTTGGGGTATGGGGATGAAGGGCTTACCAAGGCCCTAACGGATGTCTTAAACAAGGGTCTAATACACTGTTCCAACCTCTATTACAACGAACAGGCTGTCGAAGCGGCTAAATCTCTCTGTACGTTGGCTGAGATGGACAAGGTCTTTTTTTGTAACAGCGGTGCCGAAGCCAATGAGGCTGCGCTGAAGCTTTCTCGTAAGTTCGGTCACAAGAGTTCTCCTGTAAGGACAGAGATCATAACTATGCAAGACTCCTTCCACGGTAGGACCTACGGCTCGGTTGCCGCTACAGGACAGGCAAAGTACCACCAGCATTTTGATCCTCTTCCCCAAGGTTTCCGCTATGCCAGGTTCAATGACATAGAAAGTGTAAAAACTCTAATAACAGAGCAGACCTGCGCTATCCTGGTTGAACCTATCCAGGGCGAAGGGGGCGTGGTCCCTGCAACAAAGGCCTTCTTGCAAGGTTTGCGAGAGCTGTGTGACAAGCATGACCTGCTCTTGATCTACGACGAAGTGCAGTGTGGTATGGGCAGAAGCGGCAAATCTTTTGCCTGGCAGCTCTACGGGGTGAAGCCTGATGTCCTTACCCTGGCAAAGGCTCTTGCAGGGGGAGTTCCCTGCGGGGCGATGCTTACCAATAAGAAAACAAAGAGCATATTCTCCCCTGGAGACCATGCCTCAACCTTTGGAGGCAATGCCCTTGCCATGGCCGGGGTCAATGAGATGACCCACAGGCTAGGTAAAACCAATCTTTGCAAAGAGGTGACCGAAAAGGGCGAATACCTCAGAGCAAAGCTTGAAGAACTAAAGAAGAAATATCCCACCCTGTGCACTGCTGTAAGGGGCTTCGGCCTGATGAACGGCATCGCCCTTACCATCCCGCCCAGAAAGGTAGTTGATGCTTGTTTTGCAAAGGGGTTATTGGTCTTGAGTGCAGGAAGTGATGTCCTGCGCTTTGTCCCACCTTTGGTCATTAGCAAGAAAGAGATCGATAAGGCGATGGCAATAGTGGATGAGGTATTTGCAGCTCTTTGCTGATATTTTTACCATCTCGATAAAAACAAAGGTGCCCAAAATCCTATAAGGATTAGAGCGCCTTTGTAGTTTATGGGTTAGGTGGTACGTAGAACCAATGGCAGTTATTCGAAATCTTCGAATAACTGGATTCCCCAATAATTTACTGATTTTATCAGCCTATCGGATCCCTCTATACTCTCAATCGCTAAAGGTTTGGTAGGATGAAGATGTTTTACAACCAATGACAGGTATCCGATAATTTCGGATACCTGCATATTCAGCATAATGGAGTTAGTAAGCCTCAGCGTCTGGCCTATATAGACTCTTCCCTCTACGGCATTCCCTTTGAGGGTTTTGACTCATACCTTGAAGGTGAGGGGTCAATGCAAGGAACTTTGGGAAAGCTTTTTACCCTGTTTGATGAACGGGGCACCGATTTGGACCGTGCTTGTTTGGTTACCATCCTGGCTGAGGCACTGTTTGTGCCTTCTGTTGCCCTTCAGCCATATGTAGAGTGGCAGGCCATTGACGATAGGCATGCAAAGGGGACCATCAAGGCGTACGGTCTCTCTGCTAGTGGGATCTTCACCTTCAGTGAAGATGGAACAATGCATAGCTTCACCACTGACGACAGAATGGCAACATCTTTGGATGGGAAGAAAGAAAAGGTCCGATGGACAGCAATGCTTGCCGACTATCGGATGCAGGGAGATTTGTTGCTTCCTTCAACCCTGCAGGCGATTTGGAACTATCCTGAGGGCGATTTCCTGTATTTCGATGGAAAAAATGTTTCTATCGAGTATTTCAGCCGATAGTATTTTTCAACACACCAAGGCCTTCGATTATGATTTCAACAGTATCACCGTTGTGCATTCCGCTGATGCCTCCGGGGGTCCCTGTGAGGATGATGTCCCCAGGGAGGAGTGTCATGATCTGAGATAGGTAGCTGACAAGGAAAGGGACACCGAAGATGAGGTTTTTGGTATTGGATTTTTGCATGGTTTTGCCATTGACCCGGCTCTCGATGGTCAGGTTTGAAGGGTCGACCTCGTCGCTGATGAACGGTCCGAACGGACAGAAGGTGTCAAAGCTTTTGGCTACTGTCCACTGCCCTTGCTTGGGCTGCAGGTCTCGTGCTGTTATGTCGTTGGCACAGGTATATCCAAGGATATAGTCCTGTACATCCACAAGAGGAACATTCTTTGCCCTCTTGCCTATGACGATGGCAAGCTCTGCCTCATAGTCGAGGCGATGGGACATCTTGGGATATTTGACGACCCCAAGGTGAGCCACCGCTGATGTCGAAGGCTTCAGGAAAACCACCGGTTCGGTGGGGATGGGCAGTTGGAACTCAACGGCGTGGTCGCTGTAGTTGAGTCCTATGCAGACGGCCTTGGAGAAGTCGCAGGGGGTCAGCAGCTCCACCTTATCCAGAGGAATAATCTTCCCTGTGGGGGAAAACTCACCAAAGGGAGTTCCCTTGATAGCCTGTATGGAATCCTCTTCAAGGAGGCCGTAACTGGTAGCACCTTGGTATGTGAAGCGTACGTATTTCATAGCATCAGCATACCAAAGAGAAGGGGGAAAGACAATTGACAAACCTCTTTTTAACGGTCACGGTAGGAAGTATGAATACTTACAAGAAATGTCCTTTGGATGCAGAGTGCGGAGGGTGCGCCCTCATGTCCTACCCTTATCCCATACAGTTGGAATATAAAGAGGAGCTTGTCCAAGACATCCTCGGAAAATTTGGCCCTATAGCACCCATCGTAGGAATGGATGATCCTACCCACTATCGCCACAAGATGCAGGCTGTCTACGGTAACGACTACCAGGGCAAGGTCATCAGCGGCAATTACCGAGAAGGCACCCACTATATTGTCCCTGTCGACGAATGTCTGGTCGAACATCCCGCTGCCGGAAAAATCTTTGCAACCATACGAAGTCTGATGAATCGTTTCCGCATCGAAGCCTATGACGAGGACGAGCAGGTGGGCTACATCCGCCACGTGCTTATCAAGGTGTCACGCTTCACAGGCGAAGCTATGGTTGTACTGGTCTGTGGGGAATGGCCGATTCCCAATAAGAATGATTTCATCAGCATCCTGCGACAGCGCCATCCTGAGATTTCCACCATATCCCTTAATATGAACAACGAAAGAACAAGCATGGTTCTCAGTGAAATTCCTGAGAAACTGCTCTATGGAAAAGGCTTTATAGAGGAGAAGATCTGCGGTCTGACTTTCCGTATCTCGCCGAAGTCCTTTTTCCAGATAAATCCTCACCAGACAGAAATTCTATATACCATAGCCATGAGGATGGCCCAGTTGACTTCTGGAGACAGTGTCATCGACGCATATTGTGGAACTGGCACCATCGCGCTCATCGCTGCAAGCATGGGCGTGAAGCAGGTTCTGGGAATTGAGTCCAACCCTGCCGCAGTTGAGGATGCCATTCGCAACGCAAAGGCCAACAAGATTGAGAATGCAGACTTCATCTGTGCAGATGCTTCGGTCTATATCAAACAGATGGCCAAAGAGAATCAGAGCTGTGATGTGCTCTTCCTCGATCCTCCCCGAAATGGTAGTGACGAGAGATTCCTCGCTGCTGCCTTGAAGATGGGACCAAGAAAGATTATCTATATCTCCTGTAATCCAGACACCTTGGAGAGAGACCTGCGTTATGTGTTGAAATTCGGTCCCTATGATGTGAGAGGTATCCAGCCTGTGGATATGTTCCCTCATACCAAGCACGTTGAGACGGTTGTGCTGTTAGAGCGAATGCTATTTCCTATATAGGAGAGTTAAGAAGCAGATAGTGTGAAAGGGAGCTTTGAGATTGTAGGGTGCTATCTGTTTTAGGAAAATACTGACCTAGAAGCTTAAAAGCTTGTATGTTGCATAGAGGGCTTAGGAATAATT
>CAXYZP010000038.1:0-9663 GCA_964293175.1 uncultured Sphaerochaeta sp. | reverse complement strand
CTGCCCCACGCAACCACATATGAGGAGTTCTCTTCAGTAATACAGGAGTTCTTGAACCGATGAAGCGTAAGGAGTTTGTCTCTCTGGCCATGACTATGGTAGTGCTTCTCCTTTCTATGCTCAGCGGCTATGTCCTGCTGGCTCTGGTCTACGAGGGAAATCCCTGGCTTGTCGCCCTGGTCGGGCTTGTTGTGTTGGCAGTCTCCTGTTTTCTGGTGGTATATCTGTACAAATTGAGAAAATTGGTCGATATGGGCGAAAAGATAAAGGACAAAGAGCATGAAAACAAAACGAAGAAATGAAATGATACTCGCTCGCGCTTGGCAAGTGCGAAAGACCGTAGTGTTCATGAGTGACTTTGGTTCTCCCGATGGCGCTGTCAGTGCTATGCATGGGGTGGCTAATGCCGTTTCCAACGATTTGCGTCTTTCTGATCTTACCCATGAAATCCCTCAATTCAATATCTGGGAAGCATCCTACCGCCTGATGCAGGCTATGACCTACTGGGCTGCAGGGACGGTGTTCGTCTGTGTGGTCGACCCTGGAGTCGGCAGCAATCGCAAAAGCGTTGTCGCCCTCACTTCCAGTGGGCACTTGGTGGTTACCCCGGACAACGGTACCCTTACCCATATATCCGAGCATGTCGGAATTTTGGAAGTTCGTGAGATATCAGAACAGACCAACCGCCTTGCAGGGAGCCAGAGAAGTTATACTTTCCATGGCCGTGATGTCTATGCCTACACTGGGGCACGCCTGGCGGCTTCCATGATTGACTTTGAGGACATCGGACCGGTTCTTTCCAAGCACGTGAAACTCAAGCTTGAGAAAGGCCGTCTTGAAGGGGAGCATACCTTAGTCGGTGCCATCGACATACTCGATACACGTTACGGCTCGCTTTGGACCAACATCAGCGATGAGTTCCTTGAGCAGATGGGTATCAGTTTTGGGTCGATGATGCGCGTCACCATCTCCAAGGATGGAAGGATCGTCTACGGTTACCCCGTCAAGCTATGTAGAGGGTTTACCGAGGTAGGCAAGGGCGAGCCCCTGATCTACGTGAACAGTCTGCTCAATCTTGGTCTCGCCCTCAATCAGGGAAGCTTTGCAGCCATATATGGCATTGGTACCGGTGAAGGGTGGAAGATTACATTTTCAACTGTATGATAGGCGTATAATACGCTTACAATAGGAGGATTCGTATGGAAAAGTCCAAAGGGATGCAACCTGTTAAGATGGTTGTGATCATTGCTATCGGAGCCGCTCTCTATGGGGTTGGCGGTCTGTTGAGTGTGCCTGTTTTTGCCAATACCACGATTAAGCCGGCTATGGCTATTCTAGCCCTTATCGCTGGTATCTATGGCCCTATTGTAGGGTTTTTGGTCGGATTTCTCGGCCATTGGCTAACTGACATGTTTGCAGGTTGGGGTGTCTGGCCTACCTGGATGTTAGGTAGTGGTATTGTCGGAGTCGTTATCGGCCTGTTCCCGATCCTGACCAAACGTGCTTTGGATGAGGGGCTTTTTACGGGAAAACAGATTGGATTCTTTATTGGCCTTGCTTTCCTTGGCAACTTCTTTGGGTACCTTATCAGCGCTATACTTGACTTCCTGCTCTTTGCAGAGCCTTTGGACAAGGTCATCACCCAACAATTGATCGTAGCTATCACCAACACTGTGGTCATCGGTATCCTCGGGACCCTGTTGATGTTGCTTGTGGCCAAACGCAATAAGGACAGCAGCAACCTAACCCTCGATACTGAAAAGTAGGCATGCAAGAACCGATCATCTCGTTCAAGGATTTTCAGTTCACCTACAAGGCTCAGAAGTCCCCTACGATCAAAGGCATCACCTTGGATATCTATCCAGGTGAAAAGGTCTTGCTCGTAGGGCCTTCTGGCAGTGGGAAGAGCACCTTGGGCCACTGTATAAACGCTCTCATTCCTAACGCCTTCGAGGGAAAGATCGAAGGCTCTGTTCGTGTGGCCTCTCTCGATGTGGCGACGGCGGATATCTATGAGGTCAACCGCCACGTAGGCACTGTATTGCAGGATAGTGACGCTCAGTTTGTAGGTCTTACGGTAGAGGAGGATATTGCCTTCTCTTTGGAAAACCAGTGCATGGGCCAAGACAACATGGTACCCTTGGTCACCAATATGGCCAATATAGTGGGGATGCAGGATTTTCTGATCCAAAGCCCCCAAGAGATATCCGGAGGGCAGAAGCAGAGGGTAAGTCTTGCCGGGGTGCTGGTCGACGATGTGGAGATTCTTCTGTTTGATGAGCCTCTCGCCAACCTCGATCCTGAGACAGGTAAGCGCGCCATCGCCCTTATCGATGAATTGCACAAGAATACCGCTAAGACCATCATTATCATTGAGCACCGTCTTGAAGATGTGCTCTCCTGTCCTGTCGATCGGATCCTCTTGCTTGAGGATGGCAGGATAGTCTGTGATACCACCTCTGAAGAGCTGCTTTCAGGTTCTTTACTGGAAGAGAAGGGTATACGCGATCCGCTGTACCTCTCTGCCCTCAGGCAAAGTGGTGCAGACCTCTCAAAGGCTAAGGGTATCGCTTCGATCGATACCATCGACCTCGACCCCTACTGTGAGGGTGTCCGCTCCTGGTATCAGAAAAGGTCAAAACCGACAGCACCAAAAGAGAAGAAAAGTCAGCTCGTCCTATCCGACATTTCCTTCTCGTATGACGGTGTCAGGGATGTGCTCTCCCATATCTCAGCAGAAATATATGAGGGGGAGATGATCAGCATCCTGGGAAAGAACGGTGCTGGAAAATCCACCCTTGCTCAGATCCTCATGGGGATCAATCGTCAGGACAGCGGTACGATTAGCTTTGAAGGGGAGGATATCTCTCCCCTCTCTGTCTCCGACCGTTCCTCTTCTATCGGGTTTGTGATGCAGAACCCCAACCATATGATCAGTCACTCCATGATCTACGATGAAGTAGCCTTCGCTTTGCGTCAGAAGGGCTATTCTGAAGAGGAGATCCGTCCTCGTGTAATGGATGTGCTTCAGCTGTGTGGCCTCAGGGCCTATCACAGGTGGCCCATATCGGCGTTGAGCTTTGGACAGAAGAAACGGGTCACCATCGCATCGATTTTGGTGACCGAACCAAAAATTCTCATCCTTGATGAACCTACATCTGGTCAGGACTATGTCCGCTACTCGGTTTTGATGGAATTTCTCAGCACGCTGAACAAGAACACTGGGCTAACCATTCTTTTCATCACTCACGACATGCACCTTGCTTTGGAGTACACCGACCGCTCTCTGGTGCTCTCTGATGGGCTCCTCTTGGCCGATGAGCGCGTCAGCGGGGTGTTCAGCGACAAGGAGTTGCTCCGAGAGGCCAACCTGACGGTGACAAGCCTCTACACCTTGGCAAAGCGTTGTGCTATTGACGATATTCCCTCCTTTATCGATTGCTTTATCCAAGGGGAGAAAACTCGTCGCCCAGAGGGGGTGGAGGTTGTCTCCCTCCAAAAGGAGGGGCTCCCCCTCCCAATAAGAAAAGGCGAACAGAAAAAGAAGAAGAAAAAGAAGGTGCTTCGTTCGAAACAGAGCGGTAAGAAGTTTGGTTTCGCCCTGAGCTATGAGGATACCCCTTCCTTTGTCCATTCGCTGAATGGGGTAACCAAGCTGGTCTTCTTTATGCTCTGGATAGTGCTGTGCCTCACTACATTTGACCTGCGTATCCTTATCCCCTCAATGGTTGTTGCCCAAGTGGCTCTTGCTTCTTGCAAGGTCCCCATGAAAAAATTTCTCCCCTATATCATTGCAATGACCTATGTGATCCTGATCAATGCCCTCTTCATCTACCTGTTCTCCCCTGACCAGGGCCAGAGGTATCTGCTGACCAAGCATGTGTTGCTTGGCTCTCCCACAGCCCGCTATGCCCTCACTGTCGAGACGTTGTTTTATCTGTTGGTAGTTTGTCTGAAATATTTTGCCATCTTCCCTATGGCCCTGTTGTTTGTGACAGCAACCCATCCCTCACAGTTTTCTTCGTCTCTAAATAGGATAGGGGTGCGCTACAAGACCAGCTATGCTGTAGGATTGGCGATGAGGTATCTGCCGGAGGTCACCTCCTCCTACACCCACATCTTGCATGCCCAGATGGCGAGAGGGGTGGACATCTCAAAAAATGTCCCTCTTAAGCAGAGGATAGCTTCAGTAGGAAAAATCCTTGCTCCTTTGGTGCTCTCTTCCCTCGATCGCATCGATGTGGTTACCAATGCGATGGTTCTCAGGGGGTTTGGAAAACACCCGAGAAGGACATGGTATCTTGCAAGAAAAATGAAATTTTCTGATGTACTTGTACTCGCTCTCATGGTATGCTGGATTTCCCTTAGCCTGTACCTGCGATTTGGAAGGGGAGTGATGTTCTGGTTTCCTTTGTATTAGGAGGGAATTGCTATTTTACTGTGGAAAACCAAGCAATAACGCTAAAAGAGTGGTAAGGGTATTGACTCTTATGCGTGTAATCCCCATCTTATGTTGCATTAAATCCAAAGGGACGCCAATGCGAATTTTAGGAGGCAAACTGTGTCCGATATGTTTGTTCAAGAGATGGAAGAGCAGCTTCTCGTAATGCGAAAAGAGTTGTTTGACAAGCTGACAGAGGATAATAGTGACTTCAGAGAGATGGTAAATGCCATGGGTATCAAGGATAGCATTGATGTTGCTGCTGACGATATTGCATTTAAAAAGATGGAAGCCATTAATAAGCATGAGGCAAGTCGCCTCCGCTCGATAGAGAATGCCCTGGCCCGTATTCATAACGAACGCTATGGTCATTGTCTTAAATGTGCAAAAAAGATTCCAGAGGAAAGGCTCAGAGCCATTCCATACGCAGTACTTTGCATCGATTGCAAGAGTGCAGAAGAATCTCCGGGTAGACGATAGTCCTCCTAGGGTGTAAAAAACAGATGGTGCTTCCTTTGGGATGCACCATCTGTTTTTTATCATGTTTTTCTTATTCTTTCTTGTCTCGTTGCTACTTTTTCTTGTTCTTCTGTATCAAAGATACGGATTGTTCTGTTCGTCGCCTATGGTGGTCGCCGGTCCGTGACCCGGAAGTACTTGTACTTCTAGGGGGAGCTTTAGTAGTCTTTTACAACTTTTGACGATCTCGTCATAGGAACCACCCTCAAGGTCAGTGCGGCCGATGCTTCCTGCGAATAGTGTATCGCCGGTAAACACGAACTGACCTTGTTCATGGTAGAGGCAGATGCCTCCTTGTGTGTGTCCTGGTGTATGCATGACCAAAAGATGGCTGTCTTGAAGTACCTGGTTGTCTAGAAGAAACCCTGTAGCTTCACTCATTGCCTTCAGTGCCTTTTCATATCTCTGTAGGAAGCTCTTGTCAAAGCATGTTTTGCTGAATCGCTCATAGGCTTGAGAGCCCAAATAGTGCGAGTCTTCTTCTGAGACAAGGACCTCCAGATGTGGCCACCGCTCTTTCAGTTCACCCAAGGCTGTAATATGATCCCAATGGGTGTGGGTAAGCAGGACTGCAATTGGATTGACGTTGTGGCTTTCAATGGCTTTGATGATACGTGAACCTTCATTGCCCGGATCAATGATCCAGGCACTGGAGTTCTCTTCATTGCCCATGATGTAGCAGTTAGTTTGGTATGGTCCCACAACAATCCGATCTATGAACACAATCTACTCCTTATTGGAATAACTTACGGCTGCGGTACGGCCCTTGATGTCCATACCGTTCAGTTTTTCAATAGCCTTTTCACAGTTCTCTTCAGTCATTGAGATGAAAGAGTACTTGTCATGGATGCGAAGGCTGAATATGTCCTCTCTTGTAATCTCTAGCTCTTTCTGGAGCAGGAGAGAGAGTTCCTTAGCATAGAGGCGCTTCATCTTACCGATGTTGAGATAGAGGGTCCTTGCACCTTCGGGAAGAGGCTTCTCTTGCCGTTTTTTCTGAGGTGCCCGCTCTTGTTTCTTGTTTTCAGCTTGAGGTCCCTTTTGTGCTGGCTTGGCTTTGGTTGTTCTTTGTGGTGCTGCTGTCCTGGTTTTTGGTGAGTTGGCATTGAGCATTTCACGAAGAAGGTAGGCCATAAAATAGCTTCGCAGAGTAAAGGGTACGTTTTTCTTGATGAGGCGCTTTAACTGTTCCAGTTCTTCTGGATTGGGGTCGGCCTTGGTTTTTCCTGCAAGTACTTGAATGGTGCCTATCAGCAGGTCTTCTTCACTTGCGTTGCTCTTGTTGTCATTTTCCATGAGCATGTCTCCTTAGATAATCGTTAGCTCTTCTGACCCTTGCCAGAAGGTTGTGAGCTTTGTGTTTCCTAATGTGTGGCAGTTCTGACCCTCTCCCGGCCGCGGGATAGGGAACAAGTGCTCAATATGAGCCTGCCTCAGTGCCCATAGCAAGGAATACGCCATGGGCAATCAAGTGGATACCGTTTGTAGGCGGTCGCACTTTACAAGGAAGAAGAACACGCTGGCACGTGCAAAAAAACTCCTTCCAAGGCTATTCAAGGTAAAGGCATGCGTTCTTCCCATCCCTGAGCAGTTTGGCTCAGAATACCCAACAGCCGATACCCTTGTCAAGGAAATGTAAGGATTTAGCATTTTTTGCTCAGTATCTTTCTTTGCCAAGGGGCCTTTATTTGTGATACTATCGTGTAATGGGAACCTTTCAAGCCGACATACTACAAAAACAAAAAGAGATAGAGAGTCATCGAAGTGACCTCTATGTCCTCTATGCCGATCTGGGCTTCAGTATTGCCCTGATCGAGCAGATAACACCCCTTGGGGTTGCTCTCAATGAGTTCAATCAATTTGTCGAAGTGGACACTAAGTATGAGGAAACACGGCAGACCTATGAGCGCATAAAGGGATTTATCAGCCAGCTAGAGGACCGCTCACGTAAGATAGAGCAGATAGAAGCGGATATACGCTCCCTAAACAAACCGAGAAAGAAACTGCATGCACGTCTGGGTGCCATCGCATATGAGGCATATGGCTCCGATACCTTGCCTGACTATCTACAGCAGACCTGTACCCCTTTGTTTGCAGACCACCAAACTACAATAAGGAAATTGCAGGATGCCTTGGAGCATTGCAAGGCCCAAAAGGGCCCACTCAATACGCTGCAGTGTTCCTTGCTGAACTTACGTTTGCAATATGCTCGCAAGCAGGTGATCCCCCTTTTAGTAAAGACGGGCTCAATACTGGCCAAGCTTGGATGTGAAACTGACCTGCCAGGGGTGGGAAAGGATATCCTGGTCTCTGAACTGACCCAATTCAAAAAAAAGGAGCAGGCCCTGCAACAAGAGCTGGACATTCACCACGGTGCAGTAGCCAAGTTGCGCTCCCAGGAGAAGGAAGGCCCAAAAATCCAGCTGGAAACAAGTAGGGTTCAACTTCGGGATATGGAAAAACAGAGGATCAAGGTTAGTAACCTGTATGGCAAGGCCCTATACGAAAAGCTGAATCGGAACACCTCTTCCCAAAGGGTCGGCTCTGCCTCCATTGCCCTAATGGAGCAGATCACGTTGCATCTGCACAGGGTCGATAGGTTGGAGAATGATATTTATGGTCTGCAAAATCAGATGAAGGTTGAGGAACTGGAAGCCCAGGTCGAATTGGAAAATCAAAAGATTCGCCACCTGCGTACCCAGATGGAACAGAGCAATAAGCAAATATCTCAAGTTGAACTCTCCATAGCACGCAAGAAAGAGAAGATAACCGCCTTAAAACCCAAGATGGTGTTGCCAGACTATGAGTGAGCAAGATACCAAACAGAGTAAAGGAATACAGCCTCCCAAAGCGAGCAAAGGTAAAAACACTTCGGCTCTGCAGGTGACGCTTAACGGGAAGGATCAGGAAAAAAAACCTGTCAGCTCAACTACAAGAAAGAAAGTTTCCGTTACAAACTCTACCATGCAGGTACAAATGCCAGGGAAACTGAAGAGCAACGAAGAGAAAAAGCCCTCTTCCTCTGGTATAAAATCTAAAGCTCCTGCTAGCAAACAGGCTTCCAAGCCTGTAGCTAAGAAGCAGCCAACTAAAGACTCCTTACCTTCCAAGCCTAAAAAACCTGTCAAAGCACCTGAACCAACAAAGAAGAGGTCTTCTTCTCCAGCAAAAGCCAAACCTAAAGCTTCTTCAACAAAGAAAAGCATTGCCCCTACAAAAAGAAAGCCGCCTACCAGGGCTAGGGTGGTTCCTCCCAAGATAGGATCAAGGCACGGCTATCGTCCAAGTGTTGCCTTTCGTCTGCGCGCTCCTGTATTCCTTATAGCCTTTGCAGTATGTGCTGTTGCCCTTTTCTTTGCCTTCCATAAGGAGGTGGGGCCTGTGGGCCGGTATGTCGCTTCCTCTTCCCCGAAGGGTCTTGTTGAACTGACCATAGAAGGTGGCATGAGTGCGCGCTCTGTGAGCCTGTTGCTCAAGGAGCAAGGGGTGGTCGATGATGATGCCGCTCTCTTGCAGTTTTTCATAGACAGCAATATTGCAACCATCTTGCGTAGCGGCACCTTTGTCATGGAGAAGGGGATGTCTTATGAATCTATTGGCAAACAGCTGACAGCAAGAGCCGGGGAGCTTGTCCTTGAGGTGAGTCCTTCCTTTACCTTGGCCACTATCGACAGGTACCTGCAAAATCGTGGCTATGCAAAGGCAGGGGAGTTCCTCAAGGCCGCTGAGGCCCTTAGGGAGGAGCATTCGCTCTCCTTCGCCGAAGGTTGGCTGCTCAGTGGGGAATATGTTGTTTCGGATGAGGATTCTGCTTCTGCTTTGGCAGAGGCAATGTTTGCTTCTATGCTCTCTGTAGTGCAGCCCTTCTTGGGTTCTGAGCAGGTAGCGCGGTGGGGCCTTGAGCAGACGCTGATAATAGCCTCCATGATCCAGGCAGAGACACAGAACATTGAGGAGATGCCCCTTATCGCTTCGGTCATCTATATCCGCCTACAGGAGGGGCAGCCGTTGGGCATTGATGCGACTACTCGCTATGAGATCGATGACTGGGAGAATCCCATACCCAAGAAAGCCTTGGAGACCCAGACACCCTATAACACCCGTCGAAAGGTAGGCCTGCCTCCCACTGGCATCTGCAGCCCTTCCAAGGCCGCTGTTGAAGCTGCCCTGTTCCCCTTAGAGAGCCAGTACTTCTATTACCTGCATGGTCTGGACAAACGCCTCTATCCGGCAGTTACCTATGACGAGCACAAAGAGAACATCAAAGCGTATCGGTAGATTCCCCAGCATTGGTCCTTTTGTAGAAGAGAAAGGAGTAGACTACAGGGATTAGGATCATTGCTAAGATACTGACTATGGATATACCTGTGACAAACCACCCACCCAGTGCAGAGATTAGCAAAACTATGGATGCTATGCTCCAGACCCATCCTGCCAAGCGGTGGGTCCTATTCCAGTTCTCCTCGCTTGCAAGGGTCCAGGGTATCTTTATCCCGACAGTATAGTTGTGCTTACATTTGGGCAGGTAGTTGCCAACGACCAGGAAGAGCAGAGCAAAAAGCACCGGGATCATTTTCTCTGTGCTAATATCATAGCCTAGGGCCTTGAACAGCATTATAGGGGTCATGAGAAGGGAAAATATAGGAAGAAGCCATTTGGACATTTCCCTCAAGGGTTGTCCCTGGTCCCGTTTGGGATCCTTG
>CAXYZP010000037.1:0-9706 GCA_964293175.1 uncultured Sphaerochaeta sp. | reverse complement strand
AAGACACCGGCACTCATCGCCTGCCTCTTGGGCATCTGGTTGAAGACTTCGTCTCCGGCACATCCGAGGAAGCCACAGTACATCAACTCGACGACTGCTCGTCCTCCGGCCATGGCATAGCCTACACCACTGCCGACGATAGCTGATTCTGCAATCGGGGAGTTAAAGAACCTTGAAGGGGGAAGCAACTCGGTAAGTCCACGGTAACAGGCAAATGCTCCGCCCCAGTCACGGTGATCCTCACCATAAGCGATCATGGTCGGGTCTATGGCAAAGCGATGGGCCATCGCCTCAAAGACCGCATCACGGTACTGATACTGACGGGCTGCAGGAAGGGCCTTGCCACTCTCGTCATAGGCATATCGACTGCGTCTTGCAATTTGCTGAACGCGGGCATTGTCCTCAAGCTTCTCAAGCAGGACAGGCTTTGCATCATCCATCTTCTCAACGTTTCCATTGGAGAACATGACAGACTCAACAAAGGCAGCGTCTACCATGGGACTGAGAACCGGATCAACGGTAATCTCCATGGTCTTTTTCATCTTCACCTCAAGAATGGCATCAAAACCATCAAGGTCTTTCTGTGTTACCAGCTTGTTCTCGATCAGGTAGGCACCATACGCTTCGATGGGATCCTGTGCTCTGAATGCATCAAGCTCTTCCTTGCTGCGATAGGTCATCGCATCTGAGGGGCTGTGGCCGCTATAGCGGTAGGTAAGGGTATCCATGAAAGCAGGGCCCTCTCCCTTGAGAAGGATCTCTTTCTTTCTTGCGGTCGCATCAGCGACGGCAAGAGGATTGAAACCATCGACGCGCTCGGTGTGCATGGAGTGCTCGTTGATACCGGCTCCCATACGTGCGGCTACACCATAGCCCATGGTCTCACCAACTGGCTGGCCACCCATGGCATCCAGGTTATCAAAACAGTTGAGCATAAAGGGAGGATAGCCGGGGTTGTCTTCCCAAAGGGTCTTATACTGATCCATGGAGGAGAGAACCAATCCCTCCCAGACAGGACCACGGGCAAGAGCGCCATCACCGATGTTGGCAATGACAATACCCTTCTTGCGGTTTATTTTCTTATAGAGAGAGGCACCCACTGCAATGGTACATGAGCCGCCGACGATAGCGTTGTTGGGCATGCTGCCGAAAGGCTTGAAGAAGGTGTGCATCGAACCACCCAGACCTGCGGAGAAGCCGGTTTTCTTTGCATAGATCTCGGCAAGGGCTCCATAGAGCACAAAGTTCTCAGCAAGGTCACGGGTATCCTTACCTGCAAAATGTTCCTTTACAACCTTATAGGTCTCACCATCCATGAAATCTTCCATGACAGAGAGAAGCTCCTTCTCTTCCATCTTCCAGATGGCGGAAAGGCTCTTTGCCAAGATTTCGCCATGACTTCGGTGGGAACCGAAGATCTGGTCTTCAGGACCGAGGACCATGGACTGCCCTACTGCGGCACTTTCCTGTCCGGCGGAGAGGTGGGCTGGGCCCTTATGATTGTATTTGATGCCCTGGTACACACCCTCTTTCTTGATGGTGTCGAGCATTGTCTCAAACTTGCGGATCAACAGCATATCGTAGTAAGCACGAATGAGGCGCTGTTTGCCGTAGAGCTTGAGCTCTTTCTTAAAATCACTCTGGTACTGGTTAACCGGAATGGAGGGGATGGCGATAGTCTGCTTCTCCCTCAGTTGTTTTGGGTCAAATGGTAATTTTCTAGCCATGGGGTAAACTCCTTATAGTCTTTCCTACAGTGTGTGATCGAGTGCGAAACAAGCATCCTTGATGAGCTCGGACACACTTGGGTGAGGGAATACAATTTCCTTGACGTCCTGGATGCGCAGTTCAGCCTCTATGATGGCCGCCGCTCCCCAGATCATCTCGCTGCTGTAGGGTCCCAGCAGATGGACACCCAATATGATGTTCGTCTCAGAGCTGGCAATAACTTTCACCAACCCACCGGCACGCTTGCCGTGTTCGGCAAGAAATCTGCCGTTGGAACGCATCTGTACAGTCTTGCTCTTTATAGCAACACCCTGTTTTTTTGCTTCGGTTTCAGTAAGACCACAGCCGGCAGCTTCAGGTGCGGAGTAGACAGCCCAAGGAATGGCGTTGTACCGCATCCTCTGCTTTGTCGATCCAAAGATATTGGAAACGGCGACTTCAGCCATCCTGGAAGCACTATGGGCAAGAAGGGATTTTCCGTTGACGTCCCCGATAGCGTAGACATTGGCAACGTTGGTCTGCAGGCGGTCGTTGACTACAATTCCACCTCGAGCAATATCAAGCTTCAGAGGCTCAAGACCGGCCACATTGGGCCTGCGTCCAACACTCATCAGCACAAGCTCTGAGGCCAGGGACTGTTGCTTGCCTTTTGCATCGGTATAGAGGACACCTTCTGCGGTAACCTCCTCCACCTTGCAACCGAGCTTGAAATCGACACTCTTCATTTCACGACGCATCATCTTGGCAAAGTCACCGTCCATCATGGGAAGGATCTCGTCCATCATCTCGATGACAGTGACCTTAGTCCCTATCATGGAGAAGTAGGAGGCAAACTCCACCCCGATGACACCCCCACCAATTACGGTAAGGCTCGAAGGGACTTTCTCTACCGAGAGAATCTCATCACTGGTCAGCACATGAGGGAGCTTGCTCCCTGGGATGGGAGGAACAAACGGTGAAGAGCCGGTGGCAATCATCAGATAGTCACCCTTATATTCGGTCTCTCCCACCTTGACGGTATGGGCATCGACAAACTCAGCTTCGCCAAAAACGGTCTCCACCTTGTTTGATTTCATCAAGAAGCCGATGCCACTGCGCAAGGTCTCCACCGTATCCTGTTTCCAAGTCATGGCCTTCTCAAGATTGTAGCTAACCGACTGTGCTTCAAGGCCAAATTTCTCATCATCGAGGGCATGCTTGTACTGCTTTGCCCCATTGAGCAGACTCTTGGTGGGAATACAGCCCCAGTTGGTGCATACACCACCGAGGAGGCCCTTCTCAATGAGAAGTACCTTCTTGCCCAGAGAGCCTGCGCGCTCTGCGGCAACATAGCCCCCTGGACCAGAGCCAACTACTATCAGATCATATGTTTCCATCACGTTCTCCTACAATGCCAACAAAAGGTCGATCGAAGCGATATTTTCCATCAGAGCCTTGAGGAAGCGTGCTGCATCAGCACCATCAACGGCTTGGTGATCCATGGTAAGGGAAAGGCCGATATGCGGCACAAAGGAAATTGTTCCATCCTTGGCCTCAACTGGCTTGGGGATGATGGTACCGACTCCCAGAATCGCAACCTCAGGCACATTGAGTACCGGGGTGAATGCCTCAATACCAAAGGACCCTACATTGCTTACCGTAAAGGTACTGCCGCTGAGCTCTTCAGGGGTCGCACTGCCATCCTTGCACTTGGCTACCAGACGCTTCACTTCCGTAGCGATAGACCTGAGGCTCATGCTCTGACTGTCTCGGATGACGGGAACCAACAGACCACGAGGTGCATCGGTTGCCATACCAAGATGAATTGAAGAGAACTGCAGTATCTTGTCCCCTAGGAAATGTGCGTTAAAGGCTGGGAATTGGATAAGAGTCCTGGAGACTGCAAACAGCACCAGGTCGTTCAAGGTGACATTAGCTAGCCCAAGCTCGGGGTTGCTCACCTTAAAGCCGGCACGAAGCCTCTTCATGGCCGTTGCATCGGCAAAGGCGTGCAACGTCAGCTGACACGTTCCGTGAATGGATTCCATCATCCTGCGTGCGGTTACCTTTCTGACTCCCTTTACAGGAATTGAGGTAACAGTCCCTTCGGCAACTGCAACAGGAGCCGCAACAGCGGCTGCGTCTGTCTTTGCAAGATCAGAAGCGAGCACTCGCCCACCGATCCCACTTCCGGTCTTGGGAGCAAGGATACCTTCCCTGAGGGCGGCTTCCTTAGCAGCAGGGGTAAGAGGCTGTGAGGAAGCACTGAACACGTCGCGCTCGATGACCCTGCCCTTCGGTCCTGTCGCAGATAGGGAAGAAACGGGAATTCCCAGTGAGGATGCAAGATTTCTTGCCCTTGGGCTCGATCCCACTGCTGTTTGGGCTGTGTTAGAGGCAGGCTCTGCCTTCTTCTCTTCTGCAGCAGAGGCAGGCTTTGCATCGGAAGCTGCCGTTGTATCAGAGGGGGCGGGTGAAGTGGCAACCTCAACCTTCTCACCCTTCTCGCCAACGATGGCAATGCTCTCCATGACAGGGGCTTCATCACCCTCTGCATAGAGCAGGGCCAAAACGGTACCTTCTGCTGTTGACTCGACATCGATTGTTGACTTATCCGTCTCTGCCGAACAGAGCACATCGCCGATGGATACGGTGTCCCCAACTTTTACATTCCATTCAACAATAATACATGACTCTACTGTGTTTCCTTGTTTGGGCATTACAACCTGTTGCGCCATACTCTCTTTTCTCCTCTATCGGGCTATGATGACCTCGACGCCCAACTCTTCGAGCTGGGAGCTCAGGTCTTTGGAAAAACCACTGTCCGTGACAATGGTATCTATATCGTGAACTGGCATGATCCTGACAAAACCCCTATGGCCGACCTTGGATGAGTCGACACAGAGCACACGCCGTGTTGCCTGAGCGCACATGCGCTGCAACACCTGGGCATTCTCTATAAGGGAGGTGGTAAGACCATGTTCGAGCGTTATGCCGTCGGTACCGAAAAAGGCCGTCGACACATGATAATTTTCTATCTGGCTGATAGCTACCGGCCCTACTAGGGCTTCTGCCTGGGGGCGGTACTCCCCTCCCACTAGGGTGATGTCCAACATGGTGTTGGCCCTTCCATAGGGAAGCAGGAGTGTCGAATTGGTCACCACCTTGATGCTTTTGAGGCCGAACAGGTGTCTGGCGATAAGCGAGCAGGTGGAACCGTTTGATATCATAATGAAGTCGCCGTCTGAAACGAGGGCGGCCGCCGCTTTGGCGGTGAGTTCTTTCTGGGGGGTGTTGGCTGAATCACGAAGCGAAGACTGGGGTGAAGAGGCTGCAACCACACGTCCATGGGATCGAACGACCAGACCTTTGGAATCTAAGTCGCGAAGATCTCCGCGAATGGTCACAGCTGATACACCAAGCTCCTCACTGAGCCGGGTTACAGGGTATTCCTTACCACTGCGAAGTAGTTCAAGGATTTTAGCTTCTCTGGGAGAAATTCCCACCATTCAATCACTCCTCTTTCAAATACCTTTCATATTGCTTTCGATTATATTACTTATCATAGACAATATCAAGAGGAAATGAAAGATACTTTTCAGTCCATATGAAAAACTTCCTCCAAAGGAATGGAAATTGGACTGTTGTCCTCATGGGTCTCCATAAGGGGGGCCATATGAGCCCACCACTTCTGAACTATGGAATCAGTTCCCAAGCTTTGGGTCGCGGTTTCTCCCCGGGCCCGCTGGAAAGCAAAGAAAAGGTGTGTACTCTCATCCAAAAAGATGGTGTAGTCATAAACCCCGCTTTCAGAGAGCAAAGCCTTGAGTTCAGGCCAGATCGCAGCATGCCTCTTCTGGTACTCTTCTTTACATCCCTCTTTCAGCTTCATGACAAAAGCCTGTCTATTGTCCATATCAGAGTTTCCCTTGCTGCATCTTGAGCTTACGGTTGGCCTTATAGATATCCAACAATCTGGGAAGCAGGACGGCTGTGATCAACAGGGAACCGATGACGATGGTCATGACGGTGCCTGAGAATTTCAACAACCCCATACCGAACTTCAGGTACCCTACCAAAAGGGTTCCGATAAAGACCCCAAAGACGGATCCCCGTCCTCCGGTGATGGCCACGCCTCCCAGCACAACCAAGGTTATGATCTCCAAGTCCCACCCAACAGCAATGTTCGACCTGACCGAAAGAATTCGGCTGGCAAGCAATACCGCAGCGATACCGCAGAAAAGACCGGTAAGGGTGTAGTTGAGAACCCGTGTCCTCTGTACGTTGATACCTGAGAAGCGTGCAGCCTCGGCGCTATTCCCGATTGCATAGAGGCGCCTCCCATAGGCCGTCTTGTGCAGCACAAAGAAGAACACCAGCATAAGGACCAGATAGAGTACAAAGACAAAAGGAATGGTGGTGCCGGCGATAAACTCCTGCCCAAAGAAACCGAAGCCCTCGGGATATTTGGTACAGGCGTGCTCTCCGAGCATACCTGTGGCAATGCCACGGTAGATGCTCTGGGTCGCCAGTGTCACAGCGATGGCCGGCATATTCAACCCAGTGATAAGAAGGCCATTTATCAGACCCGCTACCGTGCCCACCAGCATGGAAAGCACGATAAGAGAGGGGATGCTCATCCCCGCCTCGGCTGAAATACCAATAACGTAGGCACACAGGGCAATTATGGAAGCGATAGAGATATCGATATCCCCACACATGATGATGAAGATCATAGGAAGTGCCATGATCGCCTTCTCAGAGAACTGGAAGGTAGCGTTCATCAGGTTGAACCAATCCAGAAAATAGGGAGTCATATTGGAGAAGAAAACAAAGATTGCTATAAAGAGAAAGGATAGGATCACTTCCCATTTGGTGATGAGCTCTATCAAGCGATTTTTTAGCGACATCTCATCGATCAGGCGGCTCTGAGCCACAAATTGTTTATTTTCACTCATAGCTCTAAGCTCTCCTCTGCGCTAGCAGTTTTCTGGTTTTTCTCTGGTCACTGATGGTGTTCAAGGCCAAGGCGATCAAGACGATCAGGCCCTGTACAAAGGTTTGCCAGAAGACAGAGAGATAGATGACCGGCAGGGCATTGGTGACCACACCCAAAAAGAGCGTACCCAGAGCAACACCGATGATACCTCCGGCCCCACCTGAGAAGTTTACCCCTCCAAGCACACACGCTGCGACTGCCTGCATCTCAAAGCCGGTTGCCATCTCATTGACGGCAGAGGCATAGCGAGCAGTCCACAAAGCACCTGCAAGCCCACACAAGGTCCCTGAGATCAGGAATACTATCAGGCGGGTCCTACTCTCATTTACACCGACAAACTTAGCCGCCGTGGGGTTGCCCCCAATGGCATAGATTTCCCGACCTGTACGGGTATATCGGCTGAAGTAATAGAAAATGCCGATGACAGCCAAGGCTATCCAAAGCAGGAGGGAAATTCCTAGAAAAGTAGTACGGGGTATGGCTATATAGGACTCTGTCAGCTCATGGGCAGTAACCCAGGTACCCTTACTCAGCAGGAATGTCATTCCCCTGAAGATACTCATCGTCCCCAAGGTCGTTATTATCGGAGGTATCTTGCCATAAGCAACCAACACCCCGTTGACCATACCCAAGGCAGCCCCAATTGCCATACCGACAAGGAGGAGCAATCCTACAGGGAACTGGGGAAAACTCTCGTTGATCATGCCACAGGCCATGCCGGTAAAGGCGATGACCGAACCGACAGAAAGATCGATACCATTGGAAAGAATAACATAGAACTCACCGATTGCGACAATGACGAGGATCGCCATATCGTTGAGGATGGTGTTGATGTTCTTCGGAGAAAGGAACTGAGGAGATCGTACGCTGATGGGAACCAGCAAGACCACAAGCAGGAGCATGAGGGTAGCCTCACGCCGGGCAAGTATCTTTCGTATAAATTGAGAAAAGCTGTTGTCAGGCATGGATAACCTCCCCTACCTCTTTGATTGCGTAGCGCATCACTAGTTCTGCAGTCAGATCCTTGCGATCGATAAACCCTGTCTGGATGCCCTCGTGCATCACCATGACGCGGTCGGCCATCCCGATAACTTCGGGAAGCTCACTCGATATGAGGATAACGGCAACTCCGCGGCTGGTCATTTCACAGACGAACTCATGTACAGCAGCCTTGGTCGCCACATCGATACCTTTGGTCGGTTCATCAAGAATAAGAATCTTAGGGTTGGTGCCTATCCACTTGGCAAGCACAACCTTCTGTTGATTCCCCCCGGAGAGCGTTTCGGCATCGACATGATAGCCTGCAGATTTTATCTCCATTTCGGCGCCCTGCTTTTCTACGTATACCTTCTCATCTCTATCCTTCGTCACCAGGCCCTTCCAACAGAGCTTGGTAAGGACTGGAAGCGAGATATTATGGGTAAGGGACATACGCAGGACCAGACCCTGCTTCTGACGATCTTCAGGGACCAGGGCGATACCCCGGCTCATGGCATCACGAGGACTTCTCGGCTTGTAGGGTTTGCCTTCGACGCTCATTGTCCCCCCATCAGACGTATCGATGCCAAAGATGGTGCGCACAACCTCGGTGCGTCCTGCTCCCACCAGACCGAACAGTCCCAAGATCTCACCGCGATGCAGATCGAAACTGATGTCCTTGAAAGCACCCAACTGGGAAAGGCCCCTGACCTCAAGGATTTTCTCTCCTGTGTGGGTCGTGTGGACAGGATACATCTGATCGACGCTACGGCCGATCATCATCTGGATAATGGCATCCTCATTGCTCTCAGCAACCTTTCCTTCCCCTATATACTGACCATCACGAAAAACTGTGTAATAGTCACAAATTTCAAATATTTCAGCGAATTTATGGGAGATAAACAGGATGGCCTTGCCCTTGTCACGCAACTCCCTCACAATTCTGAACAGGTCTTCCACCTCACGCCCGGTCAATGCTGAAGTTGGTTCATCCATGATGACCAGCTTTGCATCCAGGGAGAGTGCCTTGGAAATCTCAACCATATGCCGCTGTGCAACGCTGAGATTCTTTACCAGGGTATCAGGATCGATATCAAGCTTCATCTGGGAGAGCAATATACGGGTATGTTCGGTCATCGCCTTCCAATCGAGCTTACGGGTCTTTTCATTACGAAGATGATGTCCCATATAGATATTCTCAGTAACACTGAGTTCGGGGAACATCGAGGCTTCCTGATGTATGGCGACGACGCCAGATTCCTGGGCTTCAATCGCACTTTTGAATGAGATAGGTCTTCCTTCCAGTTCAATCGTTCCACTGGTAGGGATATATACCCCAGTGAGAATTTTTACAAGAGTTGACTTGCCCGCACCATTCTCACCAATGAGTGCATGCACCTCTCCACTGCGAATCGACAGATGGACATCGTCCAGTGCACGAATGCCAGGGAATATCTTCGTTAGATTATGTACTTCCAACAATGCTTTCTGCATTGCTCCTCCTTCAGCCGATACGCTTGTTCACAAGAGAAAAATTGCTCCCGCCCGATCAAAGGCGGGAGCAAGAACAGGACATTTTTTTAGAAAATTGCAGCGTACTGCTCGATGTTACCCTTGTTGAACACATATGGTGTGCTCATGTAGATGAGACCATCGTTCTCAACCTTGACACTATCCATGCGCCCGGCAGGAATATTGTCGCCAACATTGGCTTCAGTGGTTCCTTCGATGAGTGCATTGAGAATAAAGGTGGAGGTGTACCCAAGATCAATTGGATTCCACAGAGCCATCTGACGGCAGGTATCGTCTAGGATGTAGCCCTTCATTTCTGAGGGAAGACCAAGACCGGTTACTTCAACAACACCAACTTTACCAGCATCCTTCACAGCCTGTGCAGTTGCGAGCAGACCAACGGTGGTCGGGCAAATGATGGCTTTGAGCTTGGGATACTTCTGCATCAAGGATACAGCTTCACGGTAGCTCTTGTCTGGGGCGTCATCGCCATAGACTACTTCCACAAGC
>CAXYZP010000036.1:0-9863 GCA_964293175.1 uncultured Sphaerochaeta sp. | reverse complement strand
AAACCATGTAAGCCTCCCTGCAACCACAATGTTGATCATAGCTACATACCCAAGGAGGGAAGCTATGAGTAAAAGAGCCGTCCATCCCAGATGTGCCTTGGCAGCTTTAGTAGTGGTAAAGACTCCAAAGATCCACAGAAGAGCCAAAGCCCCTACTGCAATGAGAGACCAACCCAAATGTTTGTTAGTAGCATCAAGGCCGAGAAGATAGATTGAGACCAAGGCGATATGGGTGGTTGCCTGGGCAACATAGGTATGTTTTGCAACCAGGGCCATCGCTATGACCAGAGCTGCCATGGCTGTGCTGAACAGAGGAATAAAGCCATGTTCGATATTCCCTGCAAACCACAGGGTAAGGGCTATGGTTATCTCACTAACCACCAACAGCGCTATAATGAGTTCAATAATACCTTTACTGGTCTTGGTTATACCCTCAGTACCCTTTGGAGGTAAGACTTGGGAAAACAGTGGTTCAGAATGGCCTTGCTCAAGACCGGGAGGCAGTATCACAGGGGTTTGGCACAGAGGGCATTCTTGTGCTCTTTCTTCCAGTTTAACTCCACATTTGACACAATATGCCATACCTACTCCTTATTTTTCTGTAAACGGTTGGTCGAGACTTCAACGGGAATGCCATCTTCTACAAGAAAACGACAGAACAACCGCTCCAAAGAGGTATCTGTATTGAAGAAGCTGCTGAAGTTGATGACTACCTTGTCCTTAAAGCCGACGACTGCAAGAGAGACCTTGTTCATCTTCCCCGGGCAGAGATAAAAATCCATGCGAGAGATGGAACTTTCAAGTTCCTCAGGAATTTTCACATACCCAACATTGGATATGATAGCCGAATAGAGGTCATCACCAAGAGAGTCAGAAAGCAGTTTAAAAAGAGGGTTCTTTATGGCAGTGGGGGCAAACCGCATCAGGATGTGACGTTCGCCTCCCACATTCCGCTTTATCTGACTACGGATTTTCTTGGGGTCTTGAGAGAGAGCCATGTCCAGATGCATCTTTCTAAGAATCTCTTCAAAGGTATACTCTCCATGTGCCGGATGTATGCCGGGCACGGCAAAGAGTGTGAAGTTTCTCATGGTGTCAAAGTGAAAGATATTTCTCAGATTCATAGGGATAGAGAACTTGATGGGTTTGCGCTTTTTTTGTAGAGGCACTTCCTGCTTCTGTAACTCCTGAAACACCATTGCTAGGACAGAGGCGAGATATACGGTTATCGTATAGCCACGTTCCTTACACCGGGAGCGCAAAACATTGGCATCGACCATAGCGCTGATGACCTTCACCCTGTCATCATACTGACCTGTCCCCTTTCGGTGATACGCTGCTCCGGTTGAGGGCGATCCTGGAATATTCTTGTCATAGAAGTGCTGAAAAGGATCACTGAATTCCTGTTCAGCAGGTTTAGCAGTAAAATCCAATGCACCTTCGAATGTAACGTCAGCGATATCGGCGATGCGGCAGTACTCGCTGACTATCATCTTCAGATAGACTAAGGCTCCGGTTCCGTCGGTAAGGGCATGAAAACACTCCAAGGCTATCCTATGCTTGCTGTACAGCACTTTAAAGAGGTACCCGTTATTGTCCTTGAAGGAAATTCTATCGCTTGGGTAGGAACCTTCCTCATGCAAGATGGGACTCTTGTGGTTTGGCGAGAGATAGTACCAGAAAAACCCCTTATGGAGACTCACTTTAGCGTACGAACAACGAGATAAGGTTCTGAGCAAGGCAAGTTCCAGAATCTGGGGAACAATCTCTTGTACAAGATCCATGGAAAGCCGAAAGGTATTCGCGTTGTACCTTGCCTCTGTGGGAGGATAGATGAGGGCTGAGTTGTCCAAGGCTATGAAACCTTCGGGTGCGTAGCTTTGTACTCGTATCATCCTATTCGTCGTATCTCTTCCCATGTTTGTAGAAGGGAGTCTTCACCAGTTTCGCTCGTTTCTTCTTTCCATGGATTTCAATGGTCAGTTCATCACCAAACGCTAACTTGGGTTCTCGGTTGATAAGAACATAGGCACAGAAAATCTGCAAGGTTGGACTTTTTGTTCCACTGGTAACAAACCCGATGCGCTCATCACCATGAAAAACCTCACATCCTGCACGGGGAACGGCCTTGTCGAGCATAACCACACCCCGAAGAGTCCTGGGAATGCCCTCCTTCTTCTGCTTAGCAAGCGCTTCTTTTCCACAGAAGTCTTCTTTTTCAAGATGGACGAAGTACCCGAGGTTAGCCTCTAGGGGGGTGATGCTGTCACTTATCTCATGTCCGTAGAGGGGAAGTTTCGCTTCAAGGCGAAGGGTATCCCTACAGCCAAGGCCACAACACTCGATGCCATACTCCTCTCCTGCTTCCAAGAGGATATTCCAAAGTTGTACAGCATCTTCAGAATCACAGCAAAGCTCAAAGCCATCTTCACCTGTATAGCCGGTACGGCTGATAAGGGTCATGACCTCCCCTACTGCACAGGGAGAGCAATAGGTAAAGGCGGGCATCGATTCACACTCCGGAAAAACCTTCTTGAGAACATCAACAGCAAGAGGGCCTTGCAAAGCAAGCAAGGCAGAGGTATCTGAGAGATCTATAATAAGAGGTCTCTCTTTCCCTGGATAGGCTAGCCCCTCTTGCATCCAGGCAAGATCCTTCTCGATATTGGAAGCGTTCATGACAACCAGGTAGGAGGCACGGTCACGGCAGTAGATGAGCAAGTCGTCTACAACCGTACCGTTGGGATAACACATCATGGTGTATATGATTTCACCCTTGTTCATCTTGCTGATGGTATTGGTACAAAGGTAGTCAAGAAATTCAGTTGCACTTTCACCGGTTACCAAACACTCACCCATGTGGGAGACGTCAAAGAGGCCTACCTTGGTCCGTACTGCCTCATGTTCGGCACTAATTCCCTTGGCATAGGTAACCGGAAGTTCCCATCCGCCAAAATCGACTAATTTTATCCCTTCGTATTGACTGTACACATCATACAGCGGTGTGCGTTTCATACCCTTCCCTCCTGGATGTTGTGTTAGATCAGAGCGATCATCTCAATTTCTACCGCTACATCCTTAGGAAGCTTGGCAACCTGTACAGCAGATCGGGCAGGGAGGATACCTTCTGAAAAATAGGAGGCATATACAGTATTCACCGCTGCAAAGTCGTCCATATTTTTTAGGAATACAGTGGCCTTTACAACTTTGGAAAGGTCGGTGCCTGCTTCTGCAAGAACTGCTTTTATATTTTCAAAAACTTGCTTGGCCTGGTTTGCTGCATCGCCACCAACCAATTCATTGGTCTTGGGATCGACAGGCAATTGCCCTGAGGTAAATACAAAGGGTGCAGCTATGATGGCTTGGCTATAAGGTCCGATGGCTGCAGGAGCCTTGTCTGTGTTGACGAGTTTCTTCTCTATTTGGTTACTCATGTGCTAATTCTCCTATGAGCTAACAATACTCTCTGAACCACTCTCTTGCAAGCAGTTCCAAGGCTTTAACGCCATGGGAAGAAGAATCAGGCTAGCATAGAAAGAGTTTTCCAGAGACTAACAAAATACCTATATGAAAAAACCTCCACAAAACGTGGAGGCATATAGCTAAAAAATGTTTTTACAATAGGGAAAGCAGCTCTTCAGGACTGGAGACAACTGCCATCATTGAGTCAGTCTTCTTTTGCCCCCTGGGGAAACCGAAGCCATAGTCGACTGCAATGAAAGACACGTTGGCTTCTTTCGCCCCCTCTTCATCATGCACAGTATCACCGATGAGCACAGCCTCTGAGGATGCAACACCTAGGTCGGCGAGCACCTTGTTTACGATATCAGCCTTGCTGAGTTTTGAAGTTAGGTCGCCTCCCCTAATGGAAGAAAAATACGGAGAAAAGCCAAAATGGTCCATCATAGAAAGAGCAAGGGCTTCTGTCTTAAGGGTACCGACAGCAAGCAAATACCCCCTGTCCTTGAGTATTTCCAAGGTATGTTTGATAGAAGGGTACTCCTTCGCACCAAACTGTCCACGAAGATGATACTCCTTGCGATACTGTTCAACTGCCTCTTCAATGAGCTCTTCTTCGAGATTGAAGGTGTTGATAAAGCATTGGTTTATGGGAGGTCCAATGAATTTACTCAGTTGCTTGATATCATGTTCAGGTTCACGCCCTACCGACGTCACAGCCTTGTTTGCCGTGGCGAATATACCAGAGGAGGTATCCATGAGGGTACCATCGAGGTCAAAGATTGCTAATTTGAATTTCATTCTTGAACCATATGAAATAACCAGTCTTGAATCAAGCCATTAGTTGCAACAAGGTCACAACGACTGTCAGTAAACGGCTTAAGGGGATCAGCAGGTGCGAATGAACCTCCGGCCTCCTCGAGAATGCAGGCACCAGCTGCCATATCGTAATAGCCCAGACAAAGCTCATAATACCCGTCGAGTCTGCCTGCAGCTATATAGCTCAGTTCAAGGGCACAGGAGCCATAGGACCGAAGGTCACTGGTTTCAAGAAAAATGCGGTACATGTTCTCAAAGTAAGGCACCGCAAGTGTATGGTTTCGATGGGGGGGAACACAGACTATAAGGGCTTGTGAAGGTTCTTTTAGAGATGAAACACGGATAGGTTTGCCATTGAGGAATGCACCTCCCCCTTTGCTAGCCCAAAAAAGCTCATTCTGGCGTGGGTTAAAGACAACACCCACCAGAGGTTTGAAAGGCTCCATCTCCCAGGCAATGCTTATGACGTAGTTGGGAAGTGAGCGAAAAAAGTTGGTCGTACCATCGATGGGGTCTATGATCCAACGCCCCTGTGCAAGGTTACCACTAGATCCTGTCTCTTCACCAAAAATGGCATCAGAAGGAAAGTGTTCCTTGATGATGGAAATGATAAGATCTTCAGAAAGCTTGTCAGTTTCAGTCACAAAATCGTTGGCCTGCTTACGATGTATCGTATGATGGCCCTGCTTCTCTGCTTCTAATACAAAAGCGCCAGCTCTGTTAGCTGCAGAGATGGCAACCTGTAAATGCTCGGCAATATCCTTTTCGGTCATACTTCCCTCTTTTTCCGTTCTAGTATCCGGTCCCCAAGATTCACAACATACTTCCAATCAGTAGGGGAGAAATCCTCATAACAGACAGATTGCTCCTCTGCTTGAAGAAGGATACCGGAAGGGGCATAGCTCAAATAGAGCACTTCCCAACAGGTTTTACCTTGGCTATACATGATAGCAGCAACATTATTTTTCCTATCCCAAGCACGTAGCATATCGCTTCGTCCTGTTATCAACACCACCGTCAGGTCAAAGCCTGGGATGGTAAACATCTTATCCTTACTGTCAGATACCTGAGCCTGTCTTGCTTGTTCAATGAGGGTAGAAGTCGTCGTAAGCAGCTCTTCTTCAGCAGTCTTACAAAAATCAAAGAACACATTCTTACCTTTCTCTTCCAGCCTACCCAGGATGTCACGCAAGCGCTTTGGCAAAGCCCCTTCCAACGAGGATTCAAGCTCCTCGAATTGGATAGGCTCAGCCTTATCTGCTACGACTGGTACCTCTCCAATTTTCTGAGAAATAGTTTCTGCCAAAATAAACCGAGGGGGACTCTGCACTTTCGCGACAGGCTCAGAGGTAGGTTCCGTATCCTCAGGCTCTATAGCGACAGGGGGCCAGGCCAACCTGTTGGAAAGCTCTGTTTCTTTGGTTGGTTCTATCTCTTCTGTAGGTTCTATCTCTTCTGTAGGTTCTATCTCTTCTGTAGGTTCTATCTCTTCAGTAGGTTCATCAGAGATAGTAGGCTCTTTGGTTTTTGATGAAGGCTCATTGGCTATGGAAGAAAGATGGGCAAAAAAGGAAAGTGGGCTTGAAGGCTTTTCTTTTGGTCTTTCTGAAGGAGCTCCTTCTGGATCTTCTCCAAGATACGCATCTTCACTTTCTTGGCTATATTGCGTGTAGTCGTACAGCTTGCTGTCGTCCTCGAGATCCCCTTCCATCTCTTCATCTGCCTGTACCAGGGAACTTCCCATTTCAGGAAGATCCTCGTCAACCTGATGATCTTCAATGATGCAGAATGCTTCATGTTCATACTCATCCAGGTCATCATCGTCGTCTTCTTCTGTGTCGTAGTTTCCTACAAGATTTCCTTGGGCGAACATGAATTCATCTTCTAAATTGAACAATGTAGGCTGCATCTCAGAGAGGACCATCTCATCGGCAGTTTCTGTCTCATCATCATCGATTTCATCAAAGTAGGCAAATTCGCTGTCTGATTCGTCATCATCACCAGAATCATCCACCAAATAGAATTCATCTTCAATAAACAGGTCATCATCCAAAGATTCGTAACCACTTACTTGAATTTCTTCATCTCTAGAGGACTCGTCCTCTTGGGAGGTTTCTTTTGTACTATTCTCCTCCTGTTCAACCTCTTCATGCTGAGGCTTCTGCTTACTAACAGAGGGAAGGCCCACAAGATCTTTTATCTGAGCCATACCTTCCCAGGAAGTTGCTAAATCTGCTAGTTGAATAAAAGAGAGGGTCAGCTTGTTCATTATACGTTCTAGGGGATATTGGGTATTTCTGTTGGTTATATCAATAATAACAGAGCTATGGGGAACCTCTTCCAACAGCTTTATGGCATCAAGCTCACCTTCCAGTTGTAGAAGGGCATCCTGAGTTTGTACAAAAGGATTATAGGGAAAATATCCCATATGGGAGGCAGGTATCTGTATAACAAGTGTATGTTCGGAATCTTCAAACATGGCATCGATATAGCCGTCACCCTGAAGGACCTTTCTGGTATAGTTCATGGTACCCAGCATGGCAGAGAAAAAAGTTATGGGAACCAGAGACTGCTTCTCTTGCTCGATGGCTATCCAGCGAGCCTCAAACTCATCTCCCTTGGCACATACCGCCTTTCGGATGATCCAATAGGCACGGTCCAGCAAGGTATCACCATCAAAGCAGAAGACTTGGTTGAATATACGTAGGAATGGACGATCATCAAGCAATGAAGATTGAGTCAGCCACCCTTTCGTTTCAGATTCAAGGAAGTCACTATTCTGTCCTGCATCTATTGCAAGCAAGAGGGCATCAGAGACAGAGAGTTCTGTAATCTTTCTTACGGCAAAAAGATCATATCCATCCCTTCTGCCTACAATATCAGCGACCCAACTCTCCCAACCCTGCTCCTTGATGACACGGTCCATGAGAACTTGCATATCTTTTTCAGACTCGCCTCGGCTCTTGAGAATCTCAAGCTGCAACATGCTTGCCTGCTTGAAGACAGTACTGTCTTCCCTAAGCTTGTCGATGCCCTCATAGGCATTCTTAGCCAATTGAACAAAGGCATCGAGCAGGCCATCGAGCTTTGCATCGAACACCTCGGCGATGAGAGAATTGAAAGGTTGTAACTGGTATTTGAGGGCATTATGTTGCTTTTCCAGCAAATCCCTGTCGGAAACAGGAGGAAGGATGCTATCTGTTGCACATTCTTGAAAAGCTACCAGCAGGTCCTTTGTGGAAATTTGTTGGTCGGCATATAGGGATAGGGCGTAGTTGTCAGTGTAGCGGATAGACTTGAGGCAAAGAGTATCAAAAAGCTTGGTAAAGCGTTTCCAATCCTTCTCTTTTATTTCAGTATTCTGGGAATAAGGTGCTTTTTTTGCTGCGACCATCGACTGGATATACCAGACCAACCTGGATGCGGTCACTTGTGCAAACATATCGTTTGGACGGTCATGCCATATCCTACGTTGTTCCCAACTTGCCATTTTCAAAAGTTCCAAAGGATGGAAACGGTCAAGGATTGATATGATATTGGAGATATCATTATTGAGGAAAATAGAAACCTCTTTCAAATTTTTCTGAATCTTCTCAGCTGAAACATCCACCATGCTGAGCAAATCCCATCCAGGACTGTTTTTCACAAGCAGTTTCTCCTTAATTTCGAGCATAGCACAACTTGCTCACTCATTCAAACTTCCGTTGCTTCCCTGAACTACCAAGTATATGCAATTTCCAGACGCCTGTCTTGTCGACCATTGCCTCGATCTGTCCAGCAGGATTCTGAGAAGGGGCAAATCTCCTGCATAAGGCATCAAGGACCCGTATCTTCTCTTCCCTTAGTATAACCTCTTCTGCTGTTGCAAAAAAGGTCGCGCTCTCATAGGCAACAGAAAGAGCCTTTTCATCCGGAAGAGCATCCCCTACGCACGTGATGCAGACTCTGTTGTCCTGCCTGAGATTATCGATCTTATGGCCCTGGTTAGCACTGTGAAAATAGAAATGCCCATCATACTCAACTACAGAAATGGGAACAGCGTAGGGAGAGCCCAAAGCTAAAGGAGACTCAGCCCTTGCATTGACTGTAGACAGGGTTACCCAAAGAGACTCACGCAGCAGGCGGTAGGAATCCTGTTCCTCCATCTTTCTTTCAGATCTTCTCATAGAGACCATTCTACACCTCTTCTAACGCTGGGGCGCGCATTTTCTTCCAAAAGACGAGACACAGCACCACTGAAATCATTGCAAACACCGAGAAACTCTCAAAAAGCACCTTATAGCCAAACTCTTCGGTGAGAACCCCACCCAAAGACGATCCCAACACTGTAGGGACCCCGATTCCCAAGGAAATGTACATCGACATGCCTAAGGCGCGGTGAGTCCGCTTTACCCTTCGTGCTACAAGCTGTATTGCAGCAGGGTGAAAAAACCCAAAGCAAACACTATGGAGCAATTGACCGATGACTACCCCTGTCAGAGTAGGAAAACGAGCATACAGCAATAAGCGCAAGACCATGCCAAGCCCACTGATGAGCAGCAGGAAAATCGGTAGGACACCCTTCTTTTGAATAAGATACCCAGCAAGCAACATAAGAATTATCTCACTACCTGCCCCTATAGCGTTCATCAGGGAGATCGAATAGATATGCAACTCCTCAACCAGATACAGGGAGAAGAAGCTTGTCACTGCAGCCATGCTCAACCGGTTGAAGGCTATGATAACCAAACCGATGACAAAGGCGGAATCAAACCAGGGATTGGCTGAAAAAGGTTGCCTTTTGGGTTTTGTGTTTGTTGTAACTTTCTCTTTCTTTGGGAGTTTTTTTTCTTTCCAGCTCAAAACCGGTATGAAGAAAAGCAAACAGCCAAGAAGACCATACATGATGATACTGGAATTGTCTGTAAGGATAGGTATACCCAAAAAGGAATATGCCAGGGAAAACGCCACAAACCCCAAAGTACCAAAGGCTCTGATGCGGGAATATTTCTGTGCATCCCCGTTGAAAAGATTGGTAGCAACCGTATCAACTAGGGGTAAGAGAGAACGCAAGAAAAAAGCAGTTATAGTCAGAGCAAGAATAGTCACCCATGTGGGACCACTCCGTGCCAAAAGGATCAGGCCAAGGGAAGTCGCCGCTGTCGAAATGAGCACAGTATCCTTAAGTCTGCCTGTCTTATCGACAATCCGGCCTACTATCAGAGGCCCGACAATACCAGCCACTTCAAAGATGCCCAATAACACACCTACTGCTTCGTAGGAATATCCGCTGTTACGCAACACCACTTGTAAGTAGGGATTAACTATAGCAAAGATAGAATAGACAAAGAAAAACGAGATATACAGCTGCACCATGTGGCCTATTGTATGCTTTTGTTCATATTCACTCAAGCAGGGATTCACATCTCCAGGAAGGTTCTTGCCTTTCTCAGCGTAGAGGGAGGGAGTCGAAGATCTTCCAAGGAAGAAAGTGCAGAACCAGCACGCCCTTGCACGATCCTTTCGGCATAGGATGGACCTATGCCAGGGACCTTAAGCAGCTGTTCCTTGGAAGCTCTCTTAACAGAAACAGGAAAGAGTTCAGG
>CAXYZP010000035.1:0-10126 GCA_964293175.1 uncultured Sphaerochaeta sp. | reverse complement strand
TGATGCATGGCAAAGAAGGGTACCATATGCCCGATGTGCAGGCTCTTCCCTGTGGGGTCAGCCCCGACATAGAAGGTCACACTCTCCTTGTCCATCAATGCACTGAGTGCATCCATATCTGTACATGCCTTGATAAACCCACGATCCATCAAGGTCTTTAGTGCCTTATTCATACTTATGCCTCTACTCTCTTGTACTCTTTGGTTGCTTTGTTGATGGTCGCAACCAGATCTTTGATGGGGACACGAATCTGCTCCATGGTATCACGGAAGCGAAGCGTCACCGTATTGTCCTCAAGGGTGTCATAGTCGACAGTCACGCAATACGGTGTCCCGATCTCGTCCATGCGGCGATAGCGACGCCCAATGGCTCCACTGATATCAAAGAAGGTGGCAAAGTCTTCACGAAGCTCCTTTTCGAGCTTGGAAGCAAAATCTGCTATACCGTCCTTCTTCACCAGAGGAAGCACAGCTACTGTCACTGGAGCAATTCTGGGGTGGAAGTGCAACACTGTGCGCACATCCCCGCCTTCAAGGGTCTCTTCCGTATACGCATCACTGAGTGCCATCAATACGTTACGTGTCAAACCTGCAGAGGTCTCCACCACATACGGGATATAGCGCTCGTTTGTTTGAGGGTCGAGATAGTTCATCTCCTTGCCACTGAAAGTCTGGTGCTGGGTCAAGTCATAGTCTGTGCGGCTATGCACCCCTTCAAGCTCCTGCCATCCCATGGGGAAGAGGAACTGAATATCATAGGCTTCCTTTGCATAGAAGGCGAGTTCATCAGGCCCGTGCTGGTGCCAGCGTAGACTTGAAGGCTTGATGCCTATCTTTTCGTAAAAGGCCATCCTCTGCTCTTTCCAGTAGGAGAACCACTCGTCATCACTACCGGGTTTGCAGAACCACTGCATCTCCATCTGTTCAAACTCACAGGAACGGAAGATGAAGTTTTTGGTAGTAATTTCATTACGGAAGGACTTACCGACCTGGGCGATACCAAAGGGAATCTTCACCCTACTCGAAGAGACAACGTTCTTGAAGTCCACGTAGATGCCTTGTGCCGTCTCAGGCCTGAGATAGATAGTCGATCCAGAATCAGCATCAGCACCAATATGGGTAGAGAACATCAGGTTGAAGTTCCTTGGCTCAGTGAAGCTCTCCTTGGTTCCGCAGGTGGGACATGCCCCGTTGAGGTCGATCTGATCGGCTCGAAAACGAGATTTGCACTGCTTACAGTCGACCATAGGGTCGGTGAAGTTCGATACGTGCCCACTCGCTTCCCAAACACGGGGATGCATTAGGATCGATGCGTCGAGTCCGACGATGTTGTCATGAATCTGGGTCATTTCTTTCCACCAGAAGTCACGGATATTGTTCTTCAGCTCAACACCTAATGGGCCGTAGTCATACGCCCCATTCAATCCCCCATAAATCTCACTCGACTGGAAAATAAATCCACGACGCTTACACAGCGAGACAATCTTGTCCATTGTTACTTCAGCCATATTCTCAACCCTCACTTCTCAGCACTGACAATGCTGTCTCTATTCTTGCAAATGTTTTCTCCTGCCCAAGCAGGAAAATCGAATCAAACAGGGGAAGGCTCACCGAGCTGCCGGTGATAGCCACCCTCAAGGGCATGAACACCCCATTTACCTTGATGTCCAACTTGGTTGCCAAGTCAGCCATCGAATGCTCCATTTCCTCATGGGGAAGTTGCGAAGCAAGCCCCTTCTTCAGGATGGCATACGCCCCTTCCAAAGCCAAAAGCGCAACAGGGCGCTCTACATTCTTCGCCTGGAACAAGGAGGGGTCGTTATACTCAGGCTCCTCAAAAAGGAAGCGAGAGAGAGGGACCACATCACTGAGTGTCTTCAAGCGCTCCTTGACTACCGGGATCAAGGCATCATACTTAGCCTGAATCTCAGAGGAGAGGGGTTCTGACACAAAAGAAGCTTCAACCATATAGGGAAGTAACAAAGCGGCCAGCTCCTCATCACTCTTCAGACGGATATACTGACCATTGAACCAGTCAAGCTTCTTATAGTCAAATACCCCGGGAGCCTTGTTTATCTTCTCCAAGGAAAAAACTTCTTCAAGTTCCTCTTTGGTGAAAAACTCCCGTTGTCCGTCATAGGACCAGCCTACCAAACTCACATAGTTCATCAAGGCTTCAGGGAGATAGCCCTTATCCTTAAAATCCCGTACAGAAGTGGAACCGTGACGTTTCGAAAGCTTCTGCCCATCCTTACCCATAACCATGGGAAGGTGGCAGTATAGCGGGGCCTCCCAGCCAAATGCCTCATATAACAGGATATGAAGGGGCCCTGAAGGGATCCACTCCTGGGCCCGCATGATATGCGTGATATGCATCATATGATCGTCGATCACGTTTGCCAGATGATAGGTAGGGAACCCGTCACTTTTTAGCAGAATGGGATCCGGACTGACGTCACGGTTACGGCGGGTAATGTCGCCCATAAGCACATCGTGGATAGTCGTCTTTCCTTGTAGGGGAACCTTGAGACGGATGACACTCGACAAACCCTGACTTTCAAGGTTTGCACGCTCTTGGTCACTAAGGTCCGAACAATGGCGATCATAGCCCTGCACTTCACTTTTGCTAGCATGCTGCTCGGCCCTGAGGGCCTCAAGGCGCTCACTGGTGCAGTAGCACCGGTAGGCTTTGCCTTCAGCTACGAGCTGCTCAGCATATTTTTTGTAGAGCTCAAAGCGTTCGCTCTGAACATACGGCCCATAGGGACCGCCGACAAGTGGACCTTCATCCCACTTGAGGCCCAACCAGTTGAGGGTATTGTACAAATCCTCCAAGGATTCGTCGCTATACCGTTCCTGGTCAGTATCTTCTACACGAAGAATGAATTTTCCTCCGTTTGCACGGGCGAAAAAATAATTAAACAAAGCTGTGCGCACTCCACCGATATGTTGCAAGCCGGTTGGAGAGGGGGCGTAACGTACTCTAACTTCCATCAGGATATACTCCTTCTCAATAGTACTGTTGTACCGTAAATACGAGATAATGGCAACAATCCGTTGAATTCAGTGCTTCAAACATGCCATAAGGGCATCAGAGAAAACCCATGTATTTATTCGCCGATAGAATATCACCCACAGTATATATCCTAAAACTAACCCACCACAAAACTGTGATTACTGCATTGTTTTTGGCATTGGAAGAGGCTAGAGCATTGACCCTAATTCTTCATTTGATATAGAGTTCAAGCAATAAACTATTGGAGGACTACCCTGTACGCAATTCCAACAACCACTGCATTCGGACTAGGCAACCCTAGTGAGCTGCGAAAATTCTTTACCATTCCAGCCTTCCTACTTGCCCTACTCTTCCTTGCAGAAAACCTTACACCATTCTATGCTCTCTTCTCGAGCAGTTCTATGATATTCTTCTTGGTCATCTCCCAAGTAAGCCTTTTGGCGGCTTATCACCTCTACAGCTCTATGACCCGTATAGGCAGAATCCCCTTTCTTCTGGCGCGTCCCCAACGCAAGGAGTTCATACTCCTGGTTGACGACATTCTCCGTAACCAGGAGTTTCGTAAGCTTAAAGGGTTTTTCCACCACACGAATCATATATATGACCATGTCATCCGTGTCTCCTACATATCCTATGTGATAGCCAAGGCACTGCGCCTGGACTATCGAGCGGCTGCCCGTGGGGGCCTGCTGCATGACTTCTTTCTGTATGACTGGAGAGAACGCAAGGCCACTGACACCAGTAAGGCCATGCATGGACGTGAACATCCACATATTGCTTTAGCCAATGCCAGGGGACAGTTTGAGGTAAGTGACCTTGAAGCTGATATCATCGTCAAGCATATGTTTCCGAAAACGTTACCCATACCTCGGTACAAGGAGAGCTTTGTTGTCTCACTCAGTGACAAGATATCCTCTGTCTATGAGTACTACGAACAACTGAAGGACAAACTTATGCGTGGACGGAAAGAAAGGGCGTAAGGATTCACTCCTAACGCCTCTAGCAGTACCTTTGCTACTATATACATACCCAAAACACCTAGATATTCCTTATGAAGAGCCAGATTGCCCCTACGAGGGACCGATCTGGCTTTATTCTTTCAGAAACCAGGAAACAACACGCTCCATAGCTTTATTCTGTGCACCCAAGTCCTTGTCATAGGGCATAAAATGGGAAGCACCAGGAATATGCAAGTGCTTATTTTTCCCTTTTGGCTTCTCAACGACAAGGCGACTGGCAGCTTGGGGGACGGTCTTATCCAACCCCCCGCTGATGACTAGGGTATCGGCAGCGAGATGGTCGATCGAAGCAACAGCCTGGCGACGTACCTTTTCCAACTCCCATACGGCAGAAGGAAAGATAAAAGACCAGTATTCCGATCCTAAAAACATATCGTCGTCCTCATCTCCCTCATAGTAAAAATGGTATTCAGGATCACTCTTCCAAGTGATTTTTTGTCGTTTCACAAAATGGCGAAAAAGCCTGAGTTTTCCTACAGGAATGGCAGGGATCAGAAGAGCCGGTGCCAAAAGGGCGAGTCTTTCTACATCAAATGCATCAGCGATGATGGTGGCAATGGCACCCCCCATAGAGTGACCTACCAGGTAGATGCTTTTATAGCTCTTAGAAAGATATACATAGGCGTCATAGATAGTCCCTATCCAGTCTTCAGCCTTGGAAGCGTGAAAATCATCACCGCTGGTCCCATGTCCGGGCAGACGGGGGGCGAAGCAGTCAAAACCAGCCTCGTAGAGATCTGTCCCCGGTCTGATAACTTCCCCGGGATAGCCACTAAAGCCATGGACAAGCAGCACTGCCTTTAGAGAACGCTCCTGATGCACCATCTGCCAAGCTCTGGCACATTTGCGTACGGGGGCCTTGTCCTGGTAATGATTCTTATTCCAAGCAAATACATCATAGGCAATATGCATCTCGGATCTCCTTACCATGTTTGTTTAAGTAGATTCAACAAGTCAATTCTACTGCGGACCTTTGTCTTGGAGAAGATGTTAGCGACATGGTTGTTCACTGTATTTGCACTAATTCCAAGGTCTGCCGCTATTTCCTTGTTGGTCATACCGTTGCTTACCAATTGGATCACAACAAATTCACGCTCGGTAATATGATATGGGGTAAGATCTTCCAAGGCAAGGTCTTTCTTGCCTATCGCCCCTTCCTTAGCCAACCTGACAAACTCCATAAAGAGAAACGTCATGATACTTATGGAAAAGGCAAGAAAATACACACCGTACATCAACGGCTTGATAGAGGGAAAAACCATGGAAAGCAAGATTGATGGAAGCATTGCCGCACTAACTATAATGATAGTAATGCACGTTGCTCTTGCTGTCTTGTTCTCAATGGATGAGAGGTTCTTCAGCATAACGATAAGACAGAACCCAACAACAAACACAAACAAGAGGATCATCATATCATCAAAGGTCTTGATACCGGTAACGGCATGAAAAATTCCTAGGCACAGATAGACACCGGCAAGGATATAAAAGAGTGACTTGTAGGGGTTTCTCCAGGGTTGTGCGATCACCCAGGTGGTGAAATATGGCACGAACACAGTCAAGAATGTAACATTAGCAATAAAAACAGAGCCAATTACGTATCCAACCACCACAGATGCAGTTCCAGCGAGGAAAAGATCTGAGATAAACTGCAAGGCTAAAAGCATCATGCATCCCAAAAGGGATGCATGACATATAATGAAAAACTTAGTCCATTGATGGGAGGAGTGCATGCTGTAGACGATAGCCAAGGCTAACGTCATACAACCGAGGGCAAACGAAACCATATAGACCAGTAAAGTCAATCCACTCACCTGGGCTACCCCTTATTCATACCTAACTGTTTCTGATTATGCGTAAGGTCTGCAAGACCACAAATCTCAGTTATATCGTTCAATAAAGGTACCAATGATATTGCATCCAAGCCCAAATCCTTTTCAACCAGACGGTTATAGGCATTTGCATTGAGGGAAGCCTTTGCCTTTGCAGGGTAGAGCTTCAAGTGCAGATACATACCATCGGTCAACAGATACGAGGCATCAGAAGAAAAACCGGGAAGGCTCTTCTCCAAAGCACTGGCTATCAGTAGAGGTTCGCCTACAAACCCTCGAGGGGTCTGCAAGTGCAACAGATACCAGATTGGCATAGAAGGATTGGTCCAAGCCAAACCCACTTTTTTCTTCTTGGCATAAGGGATCTGGGTTTTTACTTCAGATGGGGTGATAGAAAGATCAGCCAGCCCAAACAATACCCAGACCACCGAATAGTTACCGGTATTTCTGTAGCGTGATGCCAACGTAATCAGATGTTCAAGATCCTTGAACTCCTGCTCCCAGAGAACCGTAAGGTTGGAATAGCGACAATCCTTGCGCATCTGTGAAAAATAGAGAGCCTCAGCTTCGGTGGCTGTAACTATCAGGATAGTCCTGCGCGGCTTATTAGATACTTTTTTGCGTGCCATGGTCAGACCTCCTTGTCCGTTTTTTCGTCAACAAAGCAAAACTCAGAAAGAATAGGAAGAGAACCAAATGCACCATTCATGTACTGGGCTTGGGTCTTATCCCTGTTCTTGGAATATTTGAAATTTGCAAGACTGAAATAGACTGTAGCACTTTCGCTGTTCTTCTCAGCAAAATAGATACCATCACGTCTCATAAGCCCCGGTTGCAATAACGAAGGGTTGCAGTCTACAGCAAGCATCTGTGAGCCATAGCCTGTGTTGCTCGCCTCAAAGATCTCAACAATATGTGCCAGCACGTAGGGGTGCAGCAACATTCCAAAATCATCAATGACCAGCGTCCTAGGTTTGATGAAACTCTCAAAGAAAGCGACACCAACCAGACAGAGCCTTCTCAGACTCAAGCTCTCCAAGGAGAAGTAAGAAGCATAGTGCTGGGTGACGTTGGTGTGGACAAAGATAAGACGGTCATCCTTTATCTTGATGTCACGGATATCGGTGATATCGACACTCCACAGGAAGTTAGTCAGCTGCTTCACCCAATCGGGATGCTCGGTAAGCTGAGCGATGATATATTTCTCGCTGAGACTGGAAACACCCATGGGCAACAGATGCAGGCATTCGTCGATCCATGAGTAGAGAGGGAGTGAGGTCTCACTTCCCTTAGCTGTTGAGGCGCCGAGGAAGGAGTGTTTTTCATCCACCTTCGGGATTAGTCGCTTTTTCTCTCCCCGATAATTCTTACCGAAGCGGTATTTGTAGGATAGATCCGCATCATCGAGCAACATGGAGGCTTCATTGAGCTTTCGCTCGAACATCAATCTCTTGGAACGCCCGACCATGGCAAACATGGACTCTTCAAAGATTTTCTCCCGATCAGCAACCAAGGTATAGATTGCAATGGTGGAATCCTGCGTCTCATCACCCTGTTCCAACACTACTCGAATGATGATAGTCGCCGGTTGGCCCTTTTCATCAGAGTAGGCAAACGAGGTCCCGCTAAGAATCTGCAAGGGATTCACGGTCTCTTCAGGTGCTGTCACAATACCTTTCAAAGCTTCGAGTGCCCGAACAAAGGAGCTTTTCCCGGCTCCATTGGGACCTATGATGGCTGCGGTCTTGATAAGCTTGAGCTTATCATTGACTGCAACAACTTTAGACTCAGGGAACCTGTTGTCCCTAACAGCCTCAAATGAAATAGTCTGGGCGGACCGTACGGACTTATAGTTCGCAATAGTCATATCAAGCAGCATGCGCTACCTCCTTACTCACCTCTTTGGGTGCATATCACAAAATCATAGCATCCATCTTATCGAACACCTTAGGCCATTCATTAAGAACCGCAAGCATACGACCAGGAAGCGTCTCATCACCATGGTTATCCGTTGCAATAATATCCACCAACCCACTTTCAAGGTAGGAGAGGGCAGAACCATCCTCAGCAGCTTCGACATTCACCTGTACCAAGGCCCCTAAGGACCGTATGCGCTCCAAGGTGGGGCTTGAAGGCTTCAGCCAACGATACCGCTCAACATGAGCGATGATTATCGTAAGGCCATCATCTCGGAGCTTCTCCAAGCGGGGAATAAGATTTGCCGGAGGAAGGGATAGGCCGAACTCTACCAAACAATACTTATCTGCAATGGGAATACATTTCAGTTCCGCCTGGTCTCCGACAAACAGCTCGCTTCCGAGATGGGTTATTATGCCCATATCCATAGCTATCTTTGATGCCCACGTAAAAGTCTCACGTAACGATCCAATATTAGTCGTCACATAAGGATTATATATGTGCGGTGTAAAGGCAATTGATGAGACTCCACTCTCTTTGTAGAGACTCAACATACGGGAGAAACTCTCTACCGAAACATAGCCGTCATCGATCTGAGGTAATAAATGACAATGGAAATCGCAAATACCCATTTGAAACTCCTACGTGTGATTATACCCAGAAATGGTCGTTTGTGAAAGGACAAAGATCAGAGAGTTGCAAAATAGGCTATCAAAGGATCAAAACTCCACCATAGAGGCTGCTTGAGCACCTTCTGAGAGCATATGATGCTTAACCATATGCACTTCACTGACCATATCGGCTATTGAAATAAGAGAAGGAGGTGCATCTCTTCCAGTAATGACAAGGTGGGGAAAGCCTTTTTTATGTTTATGGTCTGTCAGCCAGAGACAGATTTCCTCTACATCAAGGTATCCCAAACTAAGGGTATAGGTAAATTCGTCAAGGACTATCAAGTCAAAGCTTGAGGTGGATATCCATCTCTTCACCTGTTCCCATCCCTTGATGGCGAGATCGGCATTGGTCTTTGCATTGTCTCCGACCCAGGTAAACCCACTGCCAAAGTTCTTCCAGACAACACCGAGCTTGATAGCTGTGCGGTATTCGCCGCTATCGAGGCTTTGAGGATCACCCTTGATAAACTGTGCCACAGCACATTTGCCTCCATGGCCTAGGGCTCTCATCACTTGGCCCATCGAAGCAGTTGTCTTTCCTTTCCCATCACCGGTATATATTAACAATCTTGGTTTCCCTGCAAGTTCCATCATTACTCCATAGTTATAATTTGTGTTTTAACCACTTGTCCATCGATAATGCCTGTGGTCCCATCTATCTGCTGCATAGCTGCATCCTGTTCGCTGGAGACTCCTTTCAAGCGTATCAGCTGGGTATGGCTCTTCGCATTTCCAGTTTTATTGTACACCTGATTCATCAGCTCAAGAGCTTCGGAATGCTGACCCATACCTTCCAGTACCAAGGCAGCGTTATATCCGCTGGGCAGGTGAGATTGCTGCTCCCAGGCTTGGGAAAATATGGCATATGCCTCTCTGAGATTGCCTTTATCAGCCATCTTATATGCATAGGCAACATCGGCCTTTGGCTTGTTAGCCATCAGAGAAACCCTTGACTCTGTCCAGGAGGGTGCGAGTTGTATGGCAACTTCAGAGGGAATATCCTTGAGCATTGCTTCAAACAGAGGAAAGAAGGAGGGGGCAAACCCACTGGAATACCCACGCTCATTCAAGTCACGTTCATTTTGTTCTGTCCCAAACACGGTCTTGCCTAGATAGGTTTCCTTTGTCTGTTGGGAGGTAAAGCTGTCTGTTGCAAGAATCCTATTGGCCTTGAGGTCAATGAGGGTATAGGTAAAGGTTACCGTAGCCTGCTGTTCAAGATAGAATAGGCGGCCGGTTACTTTCTCATAAGTGACTATTTTAGCAGCAGCTTCGGCAGGAGTGTCTGTAGAAACTGGATTAGGATTCTCTGTAACCCACTCCGTCACATCCCGGCCTATGATCTGCTCTTCGCAGTTCATATAGGAGATGGAACTTTTCAGAAGAGCATCTACACCCTGTTCGATCAGCATGGCATAGGCATTCGATCCACTCTTACCCAACGTAAGATAGGCATCGGTAGTCTCGGGAGAGAGAACGGTAAAGTATTCGGTCTTGACCAGCGCACCAACAAGACTTGCCGTACTAACCTCTGCTACAGTGGCATTGATGTTTGCATTGAACCCGCTGTTCAGGGAATAAGTAGCATCGCCCGAACCCTTTATCCAAGGAGGGAGCATACCGCCACGGGGAAAATCATACTTCTCGGTGGAGGCGATGGCAATGTTACGAT
>CAXYZP010000034.1:0-10187 GCA_964293175.1 uncultured Sphaerochaeta sp. | reverse complement strand
GGTGCTAACATTCTGCTTGCTTCTATGAATTCTGTTTATAAGAAGACCGGAAAGTTTGACCGCAAGGCAGTTCGTGATGCTGTTGCAGCAACCAAGGACTATGCAGGAGTAAGCGGAGTTGTAAACTTTGCTGAAAATGGGGACCTTGTTGCCTATCAGGGCGTGTACAAAGTAAACAAGACAACTCCCGAGTATTTGGGTACTTTTACCGTTGTTGATGGCAAGTTGATCCAGATCGACTAATCGTTCTATCCCGGTCATAGGGAAATTGGAAGGACCGGTGTTGTTTACACCGGTCTTTTCATGTTATTGTACTATCCAGTTACAATGGATAAGGAGAGGCGCATCGTGGGAATCGCTGAATTTTTCCAACATCTGATGAATGGCCTGACTTTGGGGGGCATCTACGCACTTATTGCCCTCGGTTACACTATGGTGTATGGCATTCTAAAATTCATAAACTTCGCCCATGGTGATATCCTCATGGTTGGGGCGTATATCGGACTTTTTGTTTTTGACCTGTTAAGAGGGGACTCCCCTTTAGGTGTCTGGACGATAGTCGCATTCTTTCTTGCCATGCTTATTAGTATGGCTAGTTGTGGTATCTTGGGCATGGCCATTGAACGCATTGCCTATAAACCCCTACGAAGGGCCACCCGGCTTGCTCCGCTATTGAGTGCCATCGGTGTCTCGTTCATCCTTTCTAACAGCGCTGCCTGGTTGCTGGGAACCCAGTCCAGGAAGTTCAACTATCCGTTTGACAACAGCTCCATCAATCTCGGAGGGGTAATAATAACCCCGCACCAGATATTGATCCTCGTTGTGTCGCTTGCCATGATGCTTGCCTTGAAACTGTTTGTTGACAAGACAAGAATGGGAAAGGCAATGCGTGCAACCAGCCTCGATCAGGATACTGCAATGTTGATGGGCATCAATGTGAATAAGGTCATCAGTCTGACTTTTGCAATTGGTAGTGCTCTAGCGGCCGTAGGTGGCATACTCATTGCCTTGGACTTCAAGGTTTATCCCAGCATGGGAACCATGACCGGTCTCAAGGCCTTTGTTGCAGCGGTTGTCGGAGGTATCGGAAACATTTCAGGGGCCATGTTTGGAGGAATCCTTCTTGGACTGCTTGAAACCTTTGGAGTTGCCGTATTAGGAATCCCCTCAGGCTTGAAAGATACCATAGCCTTTGGTGTGCTTATCATCATCCTCTTGGTAAAGCCTGAAGGCTTGTTCGGCAAAGTCGAAAAGGAGAAGGTGTAATATGTTTAACTTTTTTCTTTTAATACTCATCTATACAGGAATTTATGCTCTGATGGCTATCGGGCAGAATATCATAACCGGATATGGAGGGATGCTTTCTCTCTGTCAGGCGGGGTTTTTTGCCATCGGTAGTTATGTGACTGCCATATTGTCTACCCACATGGGTTGGTCGTTTTGGGCAACGCTACCGGCGGCTGCCATCATTAGCGCCCTGTTTGGTCTGCTTATCGGTCTGCCCACCTTGAGGCTCAAGGGAGACTACCTTGCTATCGCAACATTGGGCTTCGGTGAGATCGTACGCAATATCCTAAACAACTGGGACTCCCTTACCAACGGACCGATGGGGATCCAGAAGATTCCAATGCCCGTTCTCTTTGGTTTTACCATCAACCCCTATAAGAAGTATGCTTTTTTGGTGATGGTAATCATCTTTGTCATCATAGCCTACATCCTTTTTCAACGCCTTGCCCGTTCCCGAATGGGACGAGCGCTTACTGCCGTACGTGAAGATGAAATCGCCGCCCAGTCCATGGGTATCAACATCACCAAGTACAAGGTATATGCTTTTGTCCTAGGTGCTGCTGTTGCCGGTGTCGCCGGATCTCTTCAGGCAGTGTTCTCTCTTTCGGTCACCCCAGGAACGTATACCTTCATGGTATCGGTCATGGTATTGTGTATGGTTGTCCTCGGTGGAATGGGAAACTTCAAGGCGGCAATCCTTGGAACCTTCATCATCCAGCTTATCAGTTACTTCCCTCAGTTGACCGGCCTCAGTAGTGTCATCCCTCCTCAGTTCAAGCAGATCCTGTTTGGCCTGATCCTCGTAGTGATGATGATATGGAGACCTCAAGGCCTGCTTGGTCGGGAAGAACACACCTACGGTGTTAAGGGAGACAAAAGATGACCATATTGGAAACTGATGCCCTTACTAGGGCCTATGGTGGTGTTGTCGCCGTTAACAAGGTCAATTTCTCTGTTGAATCAGGACTCATTACCGGTCTCATCGGTCCTAACGGTGCGGGAAAGACAACCCTGTTCAATAACATGACAGGCTTGGATAACCCTTCAAGTGGAAAGGTGTTTTTCAACAACAAGGATATTACCGGCTACCCAGCCCACAAGATCTGTCGTATGGGCATTGCTCGTACATTCCAGAATATTCGCCTTTTCAAGGACCTTTCGGTCATTGAGAATGTCATGATCGGACGACACTTCAAGACCGGCAAGAGTGAAACACAAGGGCGGTTTGTAAACGCCCTGAAAAGTTATGTATATCTGAAGAGGGAAGAGCAGGAGATCTACGAGAAGGCAGACTCCTGGTTGGATTTCTTCGATATGGGCCAGTTCAAGAATGAACTAGCCAAGAACCTCCCTTACGGTAAGCAGCGGGAGCTGGAGATTGCCAGGGCCTTGGCAACTGAGCCGAAGCTGCTCTTTTTGGATGAGCCTGCAGCTGGAATGAACCCTCAGGAGACCGAACATCTGATGAGCATCATCCGCAAGATTCGAGACCTTGGCATTACTGTCGTTCTTATCGAGCATGATATGAAGCTGGTCATGAATATCTGTGATACTATAACTGTACTGAACTACGGTCAGAAGCTTGCAGAGGGAACTCCCAGGGAGATCAAGCATAACCCGAAGGTCGTCGAGGCCTATCTCGGAAAGGAAGAAGCATGAGCGAACTGCTGACCATTGAGGATATCTCTGTAAACTATGGAAATATCAAGGCGCTTCGGAATGTTAGCATGCATGTTAACCAAGGCGATATTGTCTGTCTTATCGGAGCCAACGGAAGTGGTAAGAGTACCCTTTTGAAGGCGATTGTGGGGCAGGAGCCTCTGCTGGAAGGCTCCATCACCTTCGATGGTGAGGAGATTTGTCAGGCTCGCAACGCTGTAGGAAACGGCAACAAGTGGGGGTTTAAAGCTATCCATAAAAGCCTCACCACTGACCTCATCGCCTCCAGGGGTATTGCCCTTGTTCCTGAAGGAAGACGTGTATTTGCTGACATGAGCGTGGAAGAGAACTTGGATATGGGTGCTTTCATGGTGCGTGACAAGGCTGTTATTGCTGAACGCAAAGAGGCCATGTACGATTTTTTCCCCATCCTTGGGGCTCGCCGAAGGCAGAAGACCCGTTCGCTCTCAGGTGGAGAGCAGCAGATGATGGCTATCGCACGTGCTCTGATGAGTGGTCCTCGCCTGATCTTGCTTGATGAACCCGGTTTGGGCTTGGCTCCCTTGGTCATCGCGGATATCTTTGAGAAGATCGACCTTATCAATAAGCAGGACAATGTTACTGTCTTTCTTGTTGAGCAGAATGCCCGTATGGCGCTGAAGGCTTCGACGGAAGGCTATGTCATGGAGAACGGAAGAATTGTTCTGCATGATGCTTCAGCCTCCCTTTTGGAGAACGAAAAGGTCAGGGCGGCATATCTGGGTGAATAATGACTGGATATATGCCTAGTCTTGAATTATAGTATTGGTAGATGGTAGGTAGGAGAATCATATGATTATCGAACGAAGAATGACTCGCAACCCTGTTACAGCTACTCTTGACATGTCAATCGCAGAAGCTTCTAACCTTATGAAACAAGAAAAGGTGCATAGGCTCCCTGTTTTGGATAAGGATAAGAAGCTGGTAGGACTTATCACTGAAAAGGATATTCTCTATGCATCTCCTTCTCCTGCTAGCAGTCTGTCCATCCATGAGATGGCTTACCTGCTCAGCAAGCTGACTGTAAAGAAATTGATGAGCAAGAATGTGGTTACCATCAACAAGGACACCACCGTTGAGGAAGCTGCACGCATGATGGTCGACCAGGATCTTTCCTGTCTGCCTGTGCTCGAAGGTGACAAGCTTATAGGCATTGTCAGCAAGAGTGATATGTTCAAGATTTTATTGGAGCTTTTCGGAGCCCGCCACTTTGGTATCAGGGTTTCCTTTGTTGTTGACGACAAGCCCGGAACCATCGCCAAGATATCCCAGGCTCTCAGTGAACATAATATTGATATCATTACATTCGGGACCTTTATGGGAACCGATCCCACCAATGCTATCTGTACCATTAAGGTGCAGGGAGCTTCCATCAGTAAGGTGGTGGAGATAATTAAGCCGTTCGTCTCACAGCTGTTGGACGTACGAGAGGTATAAATGGCCAAGAAAAAGAAAGTAGTAAAGAAGAAAGAGACGGCTGGTGACAGCCGTCTTCCTATTGAGGATGGTGCCTACAGACCCTTTGAAGGGATTAAGAAGGTCGTCCCCAAAAATATAGAAAAAAAGATAGAGAAGAAAAAACAGCCCGAACCGGCGACACAATCCCTGCGCAAGGAACCCTTGATCAAGGGGTATGACCCAGATGCCAATTTCGGGGATATCCTCAAGACTTGGGAAACCACCGGTGAGATGGATGGTGTCACTGCACGCATGAAAAGCCATAGCAAAGTAAAGGTTGAGAAATCCTTTGCCGAAATCCTTGCCGAATGGGAAGGTGATACGGTCAAGGCTAAAAAGCTAAGGACCAAGGCTGAAGCTATCAAGCCGAGCAAGCAGTATGTGCCTCAAAAGGATTTTGCTTCGCTTCTTGACGAGTTTGACGGGAAAACATCTAAGAAAGATCGTAGGGTAGCCCCTACAGGAAAAGTTACCCCTCCTCCTCCAAAGGATGAGAAGCGACTCCCCACCAAGGAAATGGTCCAAGCTTTGCAGGATAAGGCTGAAGAGGACAGTAAAAAAGAGAGTGATGTTTCCTGGTCTTTTGCCGACACTTATAAGCAATGGAATAGCGTCACTGATGAAAAGAGCGCCCTTGCTAAGGCCATGAAGGAAAAGCGTGAGGAAAAGCCCAACTTCCGCTCTGTCTCCGCCCTGAGGGCCATGGAGCCTGTGGTAACACTCGATTTGCATGGGATGAAGGTGCAGGAAGCTGAAGAGGCGTGTGCAGCCTTTCTCAAGGAGAGCTCTTCCAAGGGGCTGCGGAAGATATCCATCATCACAGGTAAGGGTCTGCACAACGATAAGGGCTTCTCTTTGTTGAAGGATGCGGCTCTGAGTGCGATACGCCTCAGTGGTGTCGTTACAGAAGCCTACACACCCAAAGCGTGCTATGGTGGTAGCGGGGCTATCTGGATTATTCTGAAAGAGAAATAAGAGCGGTCTGAATAAGACAGGAAAGATGAACACACACAAAAATGGCCGAATCTCTGATGAGACTCGGCCTTTTTTGTTCTGTTTGTATGTTCTTACCTTTCTCGGTAGATGATCCGACCCTTGGTCAGGTCATAGGGAGAAAGTGCTACACGCACTGTGTCACCAGGAACAATCCTGATATAGTGTTTTCGCATCTTGCCCGAAAGATGGGCAAGGATAACATGCTGGTTCTGAAGTTCCACACGGAACATCGTATTAGGAAGTGCTTCGCGTACGACGCCTTCCACTTCAATTGCTTCTTCTTTGGCCACAAAGCCCTCCAAATATCTGCTGTTAAGCTAAATAATTATAAGCTTAACATGAATTTCTGTCAACATAACCTATTTAAAGAAAATATCCCAATAGCCCTTGAAGAATAATACAAGGATGATTGCAGGGAGAATCCACTTGAAATAGTATTTCAAAGCCTTAGGGAATTTCAAGCCTGAACCTGTATCGGCTTCCTTGATGAAGTTGTCCCATCCCCAACCGTATCTTGATGTACAGAATAAGGTTATGAACAATGATCCAAAGGGCAGCAATGTGGAACTGACTATGAAATCTTCCAGGTCCAAAATCCCTGAACCAGGGCCTAAAGGTTGGATATGTGAGAGTACGTTAAAGCCCAGAAGGCAGGGTAGGGAGAGGACGATGATGACGATGCAGTTGATAATCGTAGCTTTCTTTCTGCTTACATTGTGCCTATCTATCCAGTAACTGACAATATTTTCAAATACTGCAATGAGGGTGCTCAAGGCTGCGAAGCTCATGAACAGGAAGAACAGGGTTCCCCAGATTCTGCCACCACCCATCTTGTTGAAGATATTGGGTAGGGTGATGAAGAGCAAGGAAGGACCGGCATCAGGTTGGACACCGAAGGCAAAGGCTGCGGGAAAGATGATCAGTCCGCTGGCAAGGGCGATGAAGGTATCCAAGCCGATAATTCGCACTGCCTCACCTGTAAGGGAGTATTGCTTGTCGATATAGGAGCCGAAGATGGAGATACTACCAATACCGAGGCTGAGGGTAAAGAACGCCTGGCCCATGGCTGCATAGATAGCTTCAAATGTTCCGATCTCCTTCATACGTGCAAAGTCAGGTAGCAGATAAAATTTCAGACCTTCGCTTCCGCCTTTGAGCATGACGCTGTTTATCGCCAGGATGACAATGAGACCGAGAAGGCCCATCATCATAAATTTAGTGATTTTCTCTACGCCGTTTTGCAAGCCTCTTCCCACGGGGATAAAAGCCACGACAGTGGCTAGCACCATCCAGAACATCATCATGAGAGGGTTTTCGAGCATGCTGCCGAAGAAGTTTCCGACCCCTGCAGTATCGAGGCCTACAAAGTCACCTTTTGTCATGTGAAATAGGTAGGCGAGCAACCAACCGGAAATAGTGGTATAGAAGAACATCAGCACATAGTTACCCATAATGGCGACAGGGCCGAACAGATGCCATTTAGTTCCCTTGGGCTGCAAGGTCTTGTAGGTCATTCCTATGTTCTGTTTGCTTGCACGCCCGACGGAGAGTTCCATTACCATGACAGGGAGCCCTAGTATGACGAGGAACAAGATATAGAACAGCACAAAAGCTGCTCCACCGTATCGTCCGGTTATATAGGGAAAACGCCAGACGTTTCCCAAGCCGATCGCGCATCCTGCGGAGAGGAAGATGAAGCCGAGTCGGCTTCCTAGAGTTTCTCGTTCTTTCGTTTTTCCCATCGGTTAGTATCCTGTGTTGTTGTAACTACCTAGTAGTTCATAATATATGGTGCCAAGGTTGCAGGGAGTTCTGCAAAATGACACAACCGATGTAGTTTACGACCCCCGTAGGTAAAAATCAACTCTAAAATAGCAAATACATGCATTGAATTGTCTTGTGACGTTGACAGAGAGGAAGGGGATGGGCAAGATAGCAGTATTGAGAACTACAGCATGAGGTGAATTATGGCTGATAAACAAGCATTGAAAGCGTATTTGGCAAGAACAAAGGACATTGATACCGGTATGGTTGCATACGTGGCGTCATTAGAGAAAGTTGCAGATGTGGCCCCCGAGATTGCCGCAAAGATTGTGAATGAGCTTAAGGACCAGAGATCACACTTGAAACTGATCGCAAGCGAGAACTTCTCATCACTTAACTCACAGTTGGCAATGGGAAACCTCTTTACAGACAAGTATAGTGAAGGGTATGCATACCATCGCTTCTATGCAGGTTGTGACAATGTGGATGACATCGAGGCATATGCCTGTGAAAAGGCTTGCCAATTGTTTGGTGCAGAGCATGCCTATGTCCAGCCCCACAGCGGTGCTGATGCAAACCTTGTAGCCTATTGGGCGATTTTGCATGCAAAGGTACAGGTCCCCATGCTGGAGGAAATTGGCATTACCAACCCCAGCGACCTCAGCCGTGAGCAGTGGGATGTTGTCAGGGAAAAATTGGGCAACCAGAGGATCCTCGGCCTTGACTACTATAGTGGTGGACACCTTACCCATGGTTACCGTCAGAACGTATCGGCTCAGATGTTTGATGCATACAGCTACTCTGTCAATGAAGAGACAGGCCTGCTTGACTATGATGCAATCGAAAAACTGGCTAAAGAGATCAAACCTCTGATCCTGTTGGCTGGATATAGCGCATATCCAAGAAAGATTAATTTCAAGCGGATGGCTGAGATCGCACATAGTGTCGGATCGGTCTTCATGGTTGATATGGCCCACTTTGCCGGTCTTGTTGCCGGAAAGGTCTTTACCGGTGAGTTCGATCCCGTTCCTTGGGCTGATGTGGTGACCACAACTACTCACAAGACCCTGCGCGGACCTCGTGGTGGTATGATCCTTTGCAAGAGCGAGTATGCCGACAGTGTGGACAAGGGATGTCCTCTGGTCATCGGTGGTCCTCTTCCTCATGTTATGGCTGCCAAGGGTGTATCCTTTGCCGAGGCTCTCAAGCCTTCCTTTGCAACCTACGCAAAGAAGATTGTTGAAAACTCAGCCGCCCTTGCCAAGGCTTGCCTGGACGAGGGAATTCCCGTGGCTACCGGAGGCAGCGATAACCATCTGATGCTTCTGGATGTTCGCTCTTTCGGTCTGAACGGAAGACAGGCAGAGAGTGCCTTGCGTGAATGTGGGGTCACACTCAACAGGAACGCACTTCCCTTTGACCCTAACGGGCCGTGGTATACCAGTGGACTGAGGATCGGAACCCCTGCTGTGACCACCTTGGGAATGGGTATCAAGGAGATGAAGGAGATTGCATCCGTCATTGCTTTGGTGCTGAAGAACACCCGCCCCTCTGTAATTAGTAAGGGCGCGAAGGCCGGATCTTTGAGCAAAGCCAGGTTTGTGACCGAAGAGGTCGCAATTGAGGAAGCCAGGAAGCGAGTGGCTGTCTTGGTCTCGGGCTTCAAGCTCTATCCTGAACTTGATCTGGAATTCCTTGAAGAGTTTTTCCCCCTCGACATTGGTTGATGGTGGTGGTAGCATGAATCTGTTTGGAGGTATGAAATGAGTAGCATCCCTGAAGTCTTGAAGTATAGCAAGGACCATGAATGGGTCCGTCTTGACGGCGATAAGGCCTATGTAGGCATTACCGATCACGCACAGAACGAGCTTGGAGAGATAGTATATGTCGAACTGCCCTCTGTTGGAGATACTTTCAACAAGGATGAGGAGATCGCTACTGTTGAGAGCGTCAAAGCCGCTTCTGCCATCATCAATCCCCTTTCAGGTGAGGTCATGGCGGTAAATGAGGACCTAGATGACGAGCCTGAATTGGTAAACACCGATTGCTACAAGCACTATCTGTATGTACTAGGTACTTTTTCCAAGAGTGACTATGACGCACTTTTGGATGCCAGCGCGTACGCTGAATTTCTAGAAACCCTATAAATGGTATCCTTCGCCGCCAGAAACCTGGCGGCGTTGGTCTGTTCTGACAAAGAGGAGGAACGTGTGGTCTATCCCTACATTCCCCATACTGATGAAGACCGGCGCAGAATGCTGGAAGCCATCGGAGTGGGTTCGATCGAAGAGTTATATTCGTCACTGACAGAGGATCTGCTGCTCAGTGATTCGGTTCCCATAAGCCATGGCCGAACCGAAGATGAGGTGCTGAGGATGATCACTGCCATCGCGCAGAGAAATAGCACCGGCATTCCTTTCCTTGGATGTGGTTGCTATGACCATTTGGTCCCTTCCACCGTACAGACTTTGGCAAGCCTTCCTTCTTTTGTCACCGCCTATACCCCCTACCAAGCTGAGATGAGCCAAGGCTTGCTGCAGGTAATCTACGAGTTCCAAAGCATGATCTGTGAGATCACCGGCATGGATGTATCCAATGCCTCCCTCTATGATGGTGCTAACTCTGCTGCAGAGGCCGCTACTATCATGATAGGTTCCAAGCGTAAGTCAACGACTGTGCTTGTATCCTCCACTATCCACCCCTTTGTTCTGCAGGTACTCCAGACCTGGGCCCTTGGTACTGGTCGTGAGATCCGTCTCATAGCGGAAAGTCAGGGTGTTACTGGCTTGAAGAACCTAGAAGAAGTTCTTACTGATGAGGTCGCTGGGCTTATCGTGCAGACTCCCAACCGTTACGGCTTGTTGGAGGACTATACTGGAGTAGCTGACGTCTTGCATGAAAAGGGTTGTCTCTTTGCGATCAGCAGTGACATCCTTTCGCTTGCCATGCAAAAAAGCCCATCCGAGTGGGGTGCGGACATTGCC
>CAXYZP010000033.1:0-10295 GCA_964293175.1 uncultured Sphaerochaeta sp. | reverse complement strand
AATAAATACATAAAATCATTTATTTTCTTTTAATATATAACAATAGAAGAAATATACCTGATGTCATAGGATAGATACACCACTGCTCTTGACATCAAGCACATCAAACACTTAGGATAAAGCAGTTTTATGGTCCCGTAGCTCAGATGGATAGAGCGTCTCCCTCCGGAGGAGAAGGTCGCGAGTTCGAATCCCACCGGGATCATCAAAGGGGAAGTCTTCACAGGCTTCCCCTTTTTCATATCCTTACCCTGTCAGGATTTCTGTGAGTTTTCAAGAATATTCCGCTTGAAGGGTTCGACAATAGCATGCAGGCGAATATCCCGACTACTCTCTCCTACCCTGATCTCAAACTGGCCGTCTCCGACAACAAACTTCCAAGCGTCTACCCTATAATGGCTGAATGCCTCCTCAGAGAGAATAAACTCAACAGTCTTTTTCTCGTTTGGTGCAAGAGCTATCTTGGTGAAGTCCTTCAGTTCCTGGTCAGGCCCAAAGAAGGCTGGGGAGAGCTCATGCACATAGAGCTGGACAACTGTCGAACCTCCCTTTTTTCCACTGTTTTCTACAGAGAGTGAAACCAAAACCTTGGAATCGGCTGTTTCTGTGACACTAAGATTGCTGTAGGTGAAATCAGTATAGGAAAGCCCATGCCCAAAGGGGTAGAGCACCTCCTGCCTCTCCGTATCAAACTGTCGGTATCCAACCATGAGAGCCTCGCGATACTCAAGGTCCTGGACATACCGTTTGCTCGGGTTCCCCTGACCTCCCCTAATCCTCTTCAAGGATGTATTGGTAAAATCTGTAGGATAGTTCTTCATGGAATAGTAGTCATCAAGCTCCCTTGCCAGGGTGAAAGGCAGTTTACCAGAAGGGTTGGCCCTACCAAATATAAGGCTGGTAAGTGCCTCCGCTGTGCTGGAACCCAAAAAGAATGCATAGAAGACTGAGGGTATGGCATCGATGAAAGGGCTAAGGTGCACTGCCCCTCCGCTTTGTACCACAAGGACGCATCGCTTGTTCAGCTTGCTCGCACTTTCTATCTCAGAGCGCTCACCCTTGGGAAGGGACCACGGTTTGTCATAGGCTTCACTTTCTTGAATGTGATCAAAGCCTGTGACCATGATAACAACATCACAAGAGGCTACCCTATCACGGTAATCTTTTTTCTTCTGCCACGAACGGGGCAACAGCACAACCTCCACATCCTCTTCCTTCAGCATTGCATCGGCAAAATTGTCTGGAGCATCCAGTGGCATGACATGCGAAGACCCGCCTCCGGAGGCAATCTTGTAGGCATTCGCACCTCCGACACAGATAACCATGCCCTTTCGTTCCTGCAAGGGAAGCAGAGAGTGCTCATTTTTGAGCAGCACCACTGATTCCTTAGCCACTGAGAGGGCAACCTCACGGTGCTGAGCATGCCCCACCTGAATAGCAGGATCGATAAGGGGCCGACTGAAAAGCCCTGCCTTCTCATAGGCGGTGAACAGGTGAAGGAGCTTTGAATCTATGCTGTCTATGGCTACAGAACCATCAGAGAGAGCTTTCCTGACCTTGTCCGGAGCAAACCACTTTGCACTAGGCATCTCCAGGTCTACCCCATCGCCCAGAGCCTGCTTTGTAGAGTAGAGGGAATCCCAGTCTGATACTACCAGACCATCGAAACCCCACTCGTTCCGTAAGATAGCATCCAGGAGGTAGGGATGCTCACTGGTATAGGTGCCGTTTACCTGGTTGTAGCTGGTCATTACAGCAAGCACCCCTGCCTCAACCGAACGTTTGAAAGCGGGCAGATATATCTCCCTGAGGCTCCGTTCATCGACTACCGAGTTACTCTTGTGTCGGTCAAACTCAGCATTATTGCAGGCATAGTGCTTTACCGTTGCTATGACACCCTCAGATTGAACCCCTCTAATATACGAAGCGGCTATCTCCCCAGCAAGATAGGGATCTTCACCACAATACTCAAAGTTCCTTCCACAGACAGGCACTCTTGCAATATTCACCCCGGGACCCAAAAGCACTCCCACCCCGAGGGAGCGGCACTCCCGCCCCAGAACTTTGCCCACTTCGGTCAGCAAGTCAGTGTTGAAGGTGGCACTCATCGCCACCATGGCAGGAAAGTCAGTTACGGGGGCTTTCCATCCCCTGAGGCCCATACTGGCATCGCTTGTCCAGACGCTCTTGAGACCAAGGCGTTCAACACCTGGGATGCAGAACTCGTTGACCCCTGAGAGCAAGGAGAGTTTTTCTTCCAATTTCAGCTCTTTCACAAGCCGTTTTGCCAACGACTTCTCCTTGGAGGGAGGAAGCTTGAGAAGCATTGCTGCCCCATCGACCGTGGGGGGATTCGGAGAGAGCATCTCCTGCATCTTTTTCTGGATAAACCTTTTGAAACCCAATTGAAACCACTTCATAGCACGGTCCTCCCCTAGTATTCTGATAATTGTAGCATACCAAGCCTTGCCATTGGATGGAAAAAATCGTTACTCTAGGGGGTATGAGCATACGAGTACTCTTTTTAGGCGAAATTGTAGGGAAACCTGGCATTCAAACCATAAAAAGCGCGTTGAAGAACCTTCGCGAAGAAAAACAAATCGATCTTGTCATCGCTAACGGAGAAGGAGCCACAGGAGGCTTCGGCCTCGGCAGAGCCCACTCCATGCAACTTTTAAAGCTAGGAATAGACGTCCTCACCGGAGGCGAGAAGATCTACTACAAGATGGATATGGTGGAGTTTATTGCAAAGAACCCCAGCATCCTCAGACCAGCGAACTACCCCCAACAAAATCCGGGCAGAGGGGTGAGATACCTCACGGTCAAGGATACAAAGGTCTGCGTCATCAACCTGTTGGGGAATGCAAACTTCCCCCGCACCCATCTTTCCAACCCCTTTACCCTAGCCCAGATGCTAGTGGAAAGAGCTAAGGAAGAAGGTTGCATCACGTTGGTACAATTCCACGCCTCCACAACTGCTGAAGAGCTTACCATGGGCTTTATGCTTGACGGTCAGGTAGCGGCAATGATAGGCACGCACAATAAGGTGCAGACCTCCGATGGCAGGGTCCTAAAGAAAGGAACGGCTTACATCACCGACAACGGCAGATGCGGGAGCCAAACCAGTGTCGGAGGCTTTGACACACAAACTGAAATTATGAAGCAGATAAGTCAGGTACCCGTACGATCCAACGAAAGTTGGGAGGATCTTGCCTTGGTAGGGGTTATCGTAGATATCGCTGATGATGGCAAGGCCAGCAGCATACAGAGCATTAAGGTCCCTGTACTGCCGAAACAGGAACCAGAACATGTATGAGAACGTAACCATAAATCGGATATTCCCTGATAAGAGCATAGAGGTCTCCTGCAACTCCTCAGCCTGTAGCGGGTGCAAGGGTGAAACCTTCTGCAACACGAAAGGCAAAGTCTTTGAAGCGGCAAACCCCCATAACCTTCCCTTGGAGGCAGGCATGGTGGTAGAGCTTTTCCTCAAGCCCTCCTCTACCATCTTCAGCACCCTGTTCACCCTCATTTTCCCCCTTGCCCTCTTTCCTCTTGCCTATTACCTGGCAAAGATGGCAGGCCTTGGTGAAGGTACGGGCATGCTTGTAGGGTTGGGGGGCATCGTAGCGGGATTCGTGTTCGTATGGGCTTTCTTCAAGGTGCACAGAGACCGATTCATTCCTCAGATACTTAGGATCATTGCTGAGGAACTATGATTGTTTTCTTAGAGAATTTACGATTGCCCAAAAGTACAAGGGCAGGTATACTCAAAGCCATGAGTAGAAAAAGCCTTCTTGGCATGATTCTTGCATTACTCGCCCTTTCGCTCTCATCCTGCACGATGGAGAGAGGTGTTTCCCTGACCTCAAAAACCTATGAATTCCCCGACATACGCCTTACAGAAGCTACATACGTACTTGGCAGAAGCGGTGAATCTCCGCTTACCATAACGGCAGCTGAAATTTCAATCTTCGAAAAAACCAACCAGGCAAAACTCAAGGATCTCCAGTTCTCCCAGCTTGACGGGGGGGGAGAGACGCTGCTTTCGGGCAGGGCCGACTCGGCTACGGTAAATACCGAGACCTATGATGCCCAACTGTTTGGGCACATCCTGGTAAATCAAAAGGAAGAGGACTTCACCATTGAAGCCGATCAGCTTCTCTGGCTGAATGAGGAACAGGTCATTCAAAGCTCGGAGGACAGAGTGGTGCGCATTCTCTTTGACGGAGGGCAGACACTCGAGGGCCGAGGCTTCAAGGGAAACCTGAAAACCGGCACCTACGAGTTCACCAAGCAGGTAGAGGGAGTGTTGATCAAATGAAAAAATTCCTTCCAATAACCTTACTTCTCAGCGTATTCCTACTGCTTCCCCTCTTTGCAGAGGAGATATCCTTCAAGGGCGGCTCCACCCGCATGAAAATGCAACAGGGTTCGGAGACGATACTTCTGGATGATGGTGCGGAGGTGCAGGTGGGCTCCCTGATACTACGTTCAACGACTATGGAACTCTATGGCAAGGACTTTCGCTTTATCCGCTGTGAAGGGGATGTAACCCTACAGGATGAAGAGCGGGGCATGTCACTGGTAACCAGCTCCCTGCTGTTCGACAGGGTCGAAGAGACGCTTCTAATCGACAGTTGGGTAGAACTTGAGGATACCAATAACCAGGTCGCAGCTTCTGCCGGAGCAATGGAGTTCTTCTTGAAAGAAGGAACCGTCCTACTGCAGGTCCAGGCCAGACTGCTCAAACATACTGATGACGGGCCGATGGTCTGTCGCAGTGACTTCATGAAGTTTGACAGGGACAAGGAGATGCTGGACCTGAAAGGCAGGGCAAGCATACTTTGGAACCCCGACACCTATGAGGCCCAGAGCATCAGTGTGAACCTCAAGACAGAAGAGATTAGGATGGAAGGATCTATCAAGGGGACCATCCATGGATAGAAGTGTACTGGAGGTGGTGAACCTCGCTAAAGCCTATGGCAAAAAAGAAGTGGTGAAAGATATTTCCTTTTCCATGCAAGCCGGAGAGATTATCGGCCTTTTAGGTCCCAATGGAGCTGGAAAAACCACCACGTTCTATATGATAGTAGGATTCCTCAAGCCCAAGCGCGGCACTATCCTGCTTGACGGCAAGGATATCACAGGCCTGCCGATGTATATCCGTTCCAAACGAGGGCTCTCCTATCTCCCTCAGGAACCCTCGATCTTCCGCAAGCTCAGCGTAGAGGACAATATTCGCCTGGTTGTACAGACCAGGGCAGACCTAGTGAAAAGAGAACAGGAACAGCTTGTCGAACAGCTGCTTGAAGAGTTCGGCATCGCGGCCTTGCGCAAACAAAAGGGCTATACCCTCAGCGGAGGGGAACGTCGTCGCACCGAAATTGCCAGAGCCCTAGGGTGCAGTCCCCGCTTCCTCCTGCTTGACGAACCCTTTGCAGGGATCGACCCCAAGGCAGTCTATGAAATAAAACAACTTATCCGTAGTCTTGCTTCACGAGGCATAGGCATACTGCTCACCGACCACAATGTGCGTGATACCCTTTCTATAACCTCCTCTTCCTACATAATAAATGAAGGGGAGATCCTTGTTTCGGGAGGAAAGCAAGATCTGCTTTCTAATCGAATAGCCAGGGATATCTACTTTGGCGAAGACTTTGAGGGGGATCTATAATGGCTCTTTCCCTCTCACTTTCTCAAAAACAACAACTCAAACTCAGCCCTCAACTCCTGCAGTCATTCGAACTGATGGCCCTGCCTTTGGCAGAGCTGCAGCAGAAGATTAAAGCCGAGATAGAGACAAACCCTGCCTTGGAAATACCCAACACTAAGGAGGCCTCTTTTGAGGTCTTTGCAGAAAAAAACAGGGACACTGAAAAATACAGCGACTCCTATTCCGACTCATCCAGCTACGGAAGTGACCGCGGGGGGTATGACACTGAAGCTTCCGATCGCCGGCAGAACTTCATGGAGAATGCCCTTAGCGAGGAAGAGACGCTACAGGAACACCTTTTGGGTCAGCTTGGATGCGAAGCCTTGAGCGAGAAGGAATATGAAGTAGGGATGCTGCTCATCACCAACCTCGATGCGAACGGCTTCCATGTTCAAGAACCTCTTGGGCACTTGAAAAAGGATCAGAAAGCTCTATTTGAGCCTATGTTACAGAGGCTGCATCGCTTCGATCCCCCTGGCATCGGAGTTAAGGACTGGCGGGAGTCGCTCATACTCCAAGCTAAGACAAAGGGTATGGAAGGCGAGGAACTGGAGACGTTTTCCCTCCTTGTCCATGACAACTTGGAATTGATGAGGGCAAATAAACAGGCCCAAGTGGCAAAAAACCTCGGAATTGAAATTGAAGAGTTGGATGAACTCTACACCTTCCTTAGGACCCTCACCCCCTACCCCGGCCAAGGCTTTGCCAGTGGCCCTGAACTCTATGTAATCCCAGACATCTCCATCAGGAAGGTCGATGGAGTTCTCCTGCTGCGTATGAACAGTTCCTCCCTACCCGATCTCACGATCAATAGCGAATTTGAAGCGTATTCACAAGAAAAAGAGATTCCCAAGGAAACACAACTCTACGTCCAGGACCAACTCAAGCGGGCGAACTCCCTTATGTTCCAGGTGCAACTGCGCAACCAGACCCTCTATAAAGTAGGACAGGTCCTTGCTGAAAAACAGAAGGAGTTCTTTTTGGCAGGACCGGAATTTATCCAGCCTCTGACCCAGAAAAGTGTCGCTGAGCAGATTGGTGTCCATGAGACTACAGTAAGCCGTATTTCCACTGCCAAATGGATCGACACCGATTGGGGCATAATTCCTATCAAAAGGCTGTTCAGCAGTGCGGTAGGAGATGAGGGAGGACAGGTATCCAAGCATGCAGCAAAAGAGATCATCCGCCAGATACTGGAAGAGCATCAGGGCAAGAAAGCCCTGTCGGACCAAAAAATCTCCGACCTTTTGAAAGTGCGCGGTATCTCTGTAGCTAGAAGAACCGTGGCCAAGTATCGTAATGAACTAAACATCGACCCCTCTTTCATCAGGGGAACAAACTGATAGAAAACTCTGGACGCAACGAAGGGGCACTTTCGTGCCCCTCCAAAACTATTGAAATTTAGTGCGTGATCAATGCTCCTTTATCTTACCCTTTTCCTTTCTGGCTACAGCTTCAATCTTGTCCACCAGCATCTCTATGCCTTCAAACAACTCGTAGCAGTCATAACTGACCATTTTAAATGTACCCCAGGAAAAGTGAATCTTCGCATCCAAGTGAAAACCTTGCCCTTCCGACTCCCTGGTAATAACTATATCCAGATCATGAAGGTAAGCTTCGGCAAACTGCAACTTTAGCAATTTCTTGTCCAAAAACGCTCGTGTCTCGTCACTAGGATTGTAACGGATGCCTCTTACTGTCAAATTCATAAGCCCTCCTTTGACTAAGGTCCTATCTCAAAGATAAGGCTTCCCAAGCGATACGTCAATGGACAAATTCTTCCTTAGAGCTACATCACTACGTATTCTAGTCATCATTTTCTTGTTGCACAAAGGGATAATATCCTTGAAAAAGCCCAGGCAAGAATAAATTAGGGCTTGCAGAACAAAAGTAACAACTGTATAGTAAAAACGAATAGGGAGCTTCTCTCCCCCTAGGAGATTACGATGTCGGAATTTACGATTCTTGACCTTCTTGACCTCGACTTGAAGGAACATAATCATCTCAGCCTAGTCTGCATTGCAGGAAGGACAGGTCTTTCCAGAAAGATTACCACCAGCAAGATAAGCCGCCCGGGTCTCCCCCTCAGCGGATTCTTTGAAGAGTTCAGCAATAATAGCATCCAGGTCTTTGGCCGTGGTGAACAGGCATACCTGCAGAAGCTTGAATCCGAGCACAATCTTGCAAGCATTGAACGTCTCTTCAAGTACGATATCCCCTGTTGCGTATTTTGTGACGGAGCTGCTCCAAGCCCCCGCTTTACCTCTCTAGCCGAAGAGACAGGGACAGCAATCCTTACAACCGATCTTCTCTCCTCAGACTTCACACGAAGGCTCTATCAGACCCTCGACGAGGTCTTTGCCCCCACCCAGACCATCCACGGAGTACTTGTGGAGGTCTATGGCATCGGGGTGCTCATCACAGGAGAAAGCGGAGTCGGAAAAAGTGAGACCGCCTTGGAACTTATCGAGCGCGGACATCGCCTCATCAGTGACGATACGGTACGACTTCGGAATATCAGCGACAACTTCATCATAGGTATGGGAGAAAATCCCCTGCTTGCCCACCATATGGAGATACGGGGACTGGGCATCCTCAACTTGGCAAACCTCTTCGGAGTCGGAGCTATCCGTGACCGTAAGCAGGTCCAGCTCTCAGTCAAGCTTGAACCATGGGATGCTAAGAAAAACTATGACCGTGTGGGAGAGGGGTCACTGCATGACAACTTCCTTGGAATCGATATCCCGATGGTCCTTATCCCTGTAAAGCCCGGGCGAAATATCCCTGTCATCATAGAGACAGCAGCCAGAAATGAAAGGTTGAAAAAATTAGGATATTATTCTGCCAAAGAATTCGATCAGAGCGTACTCAAATGGCTGGAGAGCGAATCTGCGAGAAATATGTACAACATCAATGAGGAGACGCACTGATGGTCACAAAAGAGATTAAGGTATGTAACAGGGCAGGCATCCATGCACGCCCTGCTGCGAATATCGTAAGAGTCGCGAATAAATTCGACAGCGAGCTTTTTTTAGAAAAGGGCACCATGAAGATCAACGGTAAGTCCATTATGGGTATCATCACCTTGGGCGCTACCTACCAGAGCACCCTAACAATGATATGTGAAGGCCCTGAAGAAGAAGCGATGGCCGAAGCTATCGAAGCTCTGTTTCAAAACAGATTTGAGGAGTAGAAAATGCGTGAACTAACCCAAAGACAGAAGGAAGTAGCCCTTTTCATCAGCCAATTCATCAGGAAACACAACTATGCTCCGTCCGTCCGTGACATTTCCGATAACTTCGGTTTTTCGGTAAAGGCAGCACACGACCATATAAAGGCCCTTGAGAAAAAAAACGTCATTAGGACCACTGACGGCATCTCCCGATCCATCGAGATCATCGACGGGGAGTACATCTCCCATGAGGAGATGATCAGCATCCCTGTGTTGGGAACCATCGCAGCAGGAGTTCCTCTGATGAGCGAAGAAAATACCGAATATCTGCTGAATCTTCCCATCTCCATGATCAACAATACCCACAACACCTATTTTGCCCTCAACATTCGCGGTGAAAGTATGATAGAGGCAGGTATTTTCGACGGGGACATCGCCATCCTCAAGAAGTGTGATACTGCCAATACCGGTGATATCGTCGCAGCCAGCGTAGGCGAGGATGAGCCGGGCATTACCCTGAAGGGCTTCTACCCTTCCAACGGAAATATCGAACTCCGCCCTGCTAACTCAGCCCTGGGTTCCATCATCACCCGAGAGTGCAGGATCCATGGAAAGCTGCACCTCCTGATAAGGAACTACGCATGAGTGCTCCTGTGCACCTCCTGCTTGGCCCTGAGACCGGAGAAAAGGAAAATCTGCTCAAACAGATCAGGGATGCCTTAAATAAAGAGACGGGCAGTGATCTGGAGATGCATCGTTTCTACCCCTTTGAAACTGAGAAGGGGGAGATTTTTGTAGCTCTGAACAACAACTCCCTCTTTGCCGAGCACCGTCTGGTCATCTTAAGCCAGGCTGACGGTCTCAATGCCTCCATGGTAGACGCCCTGGTGGAGTATATTGCAAGACCAAGCGATACAGCGACGCTGGTCATCATCTCCAACGAACTCTACCTCTCAGCCAAGCTGATGAAAGCTGTCCCCAAAGAGCATACCAAAACCTTCTATGAGCTTTTCGATAACCAGAAGTTCGGATGGGTTCAAAACTTTTTTCAGAAATTTGGGCTGAGCATTACCCCCGACGCGATAGACCTGTTACTCTCCATGGTCGAGAACAATACCCAGGAACTACGCACCATATCCAGTCAACTCACCCTCTTTTGGAAAACAGGGGAACAGGCGGGGCCAATAACCGAAGACGATATACAGACCTATATTCACCATAGCAGACAAGAGGATGCATTCACTCTCTTTCCCTACATAGCCAAAGGAGATCTTAAGGCGAGCATAGCATCGCTACATGCAATCCTGGGAAGCGGAGACAGCTCTAGCGGTATCCTTTTGGTATCTGGCCTAGTATGGCAGTTCAGACGCCTGCTCTCCATCCAAGAACAGATACAGGGCGGCGCAA
>CAXYZP010000032.1:0-10400 GCA_964293175.1 uncultured Sphaerochaeta sp. | reverse complement strand
AGCAAGCCACAAGCGGTGTGCATGTGCAGACGTTTGTTGCCGTCACGGTCAAAACGCTTGGCAGCAAAATATCCTGGGCCTTCCCCTGAAGGGAACAAATGGAAAAGGGGCATTTCAATGGCTGCGTCTTTAGCCATCAGGGCGTATACATACTCAATGGAACCAGCATCAGGACCATCCAGACTGTTGGGGAATTTCACCAGCCAAGGTTCAAACCCTTTCTCAAGTTTGTGGCTACCATGCATGATCTGCTCACGATTTTCAGAAATACAGACCAAGGCCTTCGGACTTGCCCCAGCTGATGAACCATGTAAAGCCAGAAGTTTCTGTAAAACCTCTTGGGAAGTTCCCTTCAGCACCTCTTGAGTCTGTTGGGCAATAGTATCAAGGCTTATCGTCCTATCCTCCACCTCATTGGGAGTCGCCGGTTCATACAGTCATGACCACCGGCATAGCCGGTGGCTTGATAATAGCCCTGTAAGGGCCTTTTGATACTGGCTGCGGCTAAAGCCGCTTCCCGAAACGCACCAGTACTTGCTACCCCTTGAAGGGGTTCTCCTATTTACTCGGCGCCTATACGATCGCTATCCTCTTGGTTCTGAATATACTTCTTGATCACTTCTTCGTTCAGACCAATAGTGCTCACATAATAGCCCCTCGCCCAAAAACTCCTGTCCCTTCCCAGTCGGCGCCTCCATTCCGGGTGCCGATCAAACATCATAAGGGCACTTTTCCCCTTCAGAAAACCCATTATTTCTGCAACTGCATACTTTGGTGGTATGCGAATACTCAGGTGTATATGGTCGCTACACATGGCACCCTCTACAACCTCTATCTTCTTCATTTCCAGTAATTGCCTTAAAATGTCCTTCATCTCTGTACGGCATTCTCCATACAGAACCTTCTTTCGGTACTTAGGTATCCACACTATGTGGTAGGTGCAATCCCACCTCGTATGTGCTAAACTCTGTTCAGTCAATTCTGACCTCCTTGATTTGTTTGAGTGCGTTTCGAGTCGCTATTCAAACATATCACAGGGGGTCTTTCATTTGGAAAGAATTTCCGTGTGTAACAAACTACCGCACCACAGGCCGAGCCTGTGGGTTTCTTCCATTACTAATTCTCTACCGGTTTTAACTATTTTCCTGTATTCATTTGTATTTCCTTGACTTTCTTTTGTAGTGTCAACATACTATCTATATAGGGCAAGAGTCCTATTCTTTGCTGGCAAGACCAGTAAGGATTGCGATGAAGCAGGGATTGAGCCAAGACACAGTGCCTGCTGAGCTGTAAAGGGTTTGTACGTACCGCACCTTGGTTGTAGGCAGTGTTGCTGTAATGTGGTGCTGACTGAAAGAAACGTACTTCATTAAGGAACCTGAAGGTAAGTCTTCAGGTTTTTTTTGGGTGCAAGGGAAGTCATTTGCTGATGGATGAATTGAACTCCTGTTATTGACCTATGCTAAACTTGCATCTTCTTGCATGTATCAATTCGTTGTAGCAAAGCGTTCGAAAGAATATATACTAAACATTCAATTTGAACTCAATCATTTCATACATCTTACTGGAATAAAAAACCATCTGAAGGATCTTCCTTTTAGCAGAAATCCCCCCAGCAACCTCAGAAAGAGTATTGAAAACGGAACCCTCACAATGGACAGTCTTCAGAAAAGCCAGTTCTTTTGTTGTGGTGCAATTGATATTGCAGCAAGAGTCAGATGCTTGGCGAACCTCGATGAGTTCTTACGGTCAGATAGCCTTGTATTTGATTATCTCGACAGGGCAGACCATTGCTCAAATATCAAAGCAGATTGGATGATAAAGGGACAAGCTTTAGGAGAACCGTGCTATCTCTTCCTAAGATCCAAAGAAGAACAGAAAAAGCTAAAAAATCGTGCTCAAAGAGACTACTTCTGTCTTTCATTTTTCCCAGAGAGAGGCATTGAATATGGAAATAATGCAAGATCAATGAATATCCTCTATAAGCAAAGAATCAATACAGAGACTGGAGAAAGAGAGACGCTGTGTTGCCATCCAGGTTACATCCCATTGAAGCAGCGGTCTTGATGTAAAGGCTGCAATTTTTTGCTATGTGAAAAAAGAGATTTTCAAAAATATATTGTGGAAAGATTCAGCGTAAAATTAATTACAGAAGAACATCAGGTATCTTATAATAATACTACGAATCATCATTCATTCCAGTTTCTGAACATTGAATACCCCTGTACATTTACCTTATTGATGCATAATGTGGTCGAATCTCATATGGACTAAAACTGCAAGTAAAATATACGCCATTTGGTAACTGAATTACTCCGTCTGACTATACAACTCCAAAAACGATCCCCTACCTTTCAGAGAAACTTGATAGGTTTGGGGTCGTTTTAGAGTATTGGGTAGCATGCCGGGCTCTTAATTGGGCGTTCCTATACATTGAACCTGAAGTGCATGACATCCCCGTCCTTGACGAGATATTCCTTGCCTTCGATGCGAAGCTTTCCTGCTGTCTTGACCTTCTGCTCTGTCTTGTAGAAGAAAAGGTCCTCACAGTTATAGACCTCCGCCTTGATGAAGCCTTTTTCAAAGTCAGTATGGATAACTCCAGCTGCCTGAGGGGCCTTATAACCTGCACGGAAGGTCCAGGCACGGTTCTCATCAGAGCCCGCTGTAAAGAAGGTACGCATGCCAAGCGTATGGTAGGCAAGACGCACCAGGCCATTCAGGGAAGACTCCTCAAGGCCCACAGCCTCCAGGAAATCCTTCTTGTCCTCTTCAGTTTCCAAGGCTGCGATCTCGCTCTCAATCTTGCCACAAATGACTATAACCTCTGATCCCTCTTCCTCGGCGATGGCCCGAACTGCCTTTACAAAATCGTTTTCCTCAGAGATACCATCCTCATCCACATTACAGACATAGATGACAGGCTTGAGGGTGATGAGGTGCAGATCATGCAGCAGGGCAAGCTCTTCCTCTTCCAGATTCAGGCTTCGAGCAGGTTTGCCCACTTCGAGGCACTCTTTCACCTTTCCCAATATAGGAAGGGTCTTTTCATTCTCTTTCTGCGCTTCCTTGCCCAACCTACCGAGTTTCGCCTGTTTGGCGTAGCGGGTGCTTACCGTCTCCAGGTCAGCAAGGGCAAGCTCAATGTTGATAGTCTCAATGTCACTTGCAGGATCGATCTTATTGTTTACATGGACGATGTCGCCATCTTCAAAACAACGGACTACATGCGCAATGACACCCACTTCACGAATGGAAGCAAGGAACCGGTTGCCCAGGCCTTCGCCTTTGGAAGCTCCGGCAACAAGACCTGCAATATCGACAAACTCGAACGTTGTCGGAATGACCCGTTCAGTCGGGATCAATTCAACTATCTTGTCCAAACGTGTATCAGGAACGCTAACGATTCCCACATTGGGATCGATAGTACAAAAAGGATAGTTCGCAACTTCGGCAGGAGCTGCCGTCAAAGCGGAGAAAATTGTCGATTTACCGACGTTGGGCAAGCCAACAATACCGCAATTCAAACCCATACATTAACCTCATATATGCTCAGTGGAGCTAGGAGGCAAGTGTAGCATATATTGACTTCTCTGGTCACCAGCCCTATAGTTAAGACTAATGGAAATTGATAAACTCATTGAAAAAGATGATCCCACTGTCAAGGGAAAACAAATACACGACATAAAAACAGAACGACAAAGGGCAATTTTACTTGTCCTTGTCCCCGCAACTGAAGAAAGAGTACATGCAAAACACCGTGGAGCTGAGCTCCAAGCTCTGGTAAGTACCATGGGCCCACTTACTGTGCACATTCTCATGGTACCCATGAGAGACCACAACAGCGCCACCCTTATCGGATCAGGTAAGGTCGCAGAGGTAAAAGCTCTTATAGACACCCATGAAAGCGACCTCGTAATCTTTGACCAGGGCATCAGCCCCAGGGTGCAAAGAAACCTCGAGAAGGAATGGGAGTGCTGTGTCATCGACCGCGATGAGGTAATCCTGCAGATATTTGCAGACAGGGCTGCGACCAAGGAAGCAAGCCTGCAAGTTGAACTTGCCAGGCTTGAGTACTCCCTACCCCGTCTTACCAGAATGTGGACCGGTCTTGCACGCCAACATGGCGGAGTGAAAGGCACCAGAGGCGGTGGAGAACAGCAGCTAGAACTTGACCGAAGACAGATTAAAGAAAAGATTACCCTCTTGAAAGATCAGCTAAAAAAGGTCCAGCAGCAGAGGTCGGTCCAACGATCACAGAGACAGAACAGCAACGTCCCCCTTGGAGCTATCGTAGGCTACACAAACAGTGGTAAATCTTCCCTGCTCAATGCCCTTACACAGGCAGATGTGCTGGTTGAGAACAAGCTGTTCGCTACGTTAGACCCGACAACGCGGGCAGTGAAGCTCCCTGGCGGAGTGGAGGTCCTTCTCTCCGATACGGTCGGATTTGTCAGTGACCTCCCCCACAACCTGGTGGATTCCTTCAAAAGTACCTTGGAGGAGGCCAAGTATGCAGACTTTCTCATAATCGTCTGTGATGCCTCACACCCTGATATGCTAGGAAGCTACACCACAACAGTTAAAGTATTGGAAGAGTTGGGGTGCACAGACAAACCAGCGATTGTAATGATAAACAAAATGGATACCGTCCATGATGATTTTGCAGTTGCAAGGCTCAAAAGCATGTATAGCCCTACGGTGGAGACCTCTGTTATACAGGGCGAAGGCCTTGAAGACCTGCTTAGCCAAATAGGCGAAACCATGCATTCACTCTGTCCCATCACGTACTACCTCATCCCAGAATCCCGTTACGACCTCATCGCACATATACGACGATCAGGTCAGGTACTGAGTATCGATTACCTCGATGAGGGTATCATGGTAGAGACTCAGATACTTGAGCGCTACCAAAGTCCAATTTTAGAGTTCAAAGTACCAGAGAAAAACTAATTATTTCCTATAAACACATAAATAGGACTTATTCATTCATACATGAATAAGTCCTATTTATTCCCATATTCATGCATATAGATATGTATTGGCGAATATCTCTTTGTCTTATCCACATAACAAGTGTATAATAATCTCTAAAGCAAAGGGGATAGTTTTTATGGACAACCACCTGTATGTTGCCATTATCGCTGATATCATCGGATCCAAAAAAATCGATGACCGCAACTCTGTACAAAAACAACTTGAGCAGATACTTGATACGATTAATACTACCTATGCGTATGCCATTGCATCACAGTTCATCATCACTCTCGGGGATGAGTTTCAGGGAGTCCTTTATGATGGCTCGGTAGCGTTGAAGATAATCAACCAAATCCAAAGGGATATATATCCTACCTTGCTTCGTTTTGGCATTGGAGTTGGCACTATCAGCGTCGAACTGCATTCTGAGACCTCACTCGGTTCTGATGGCACAGCCTTCCACCTTGCACGAGCTCTGATAGAAGACGTTAAGGCTTTGGAAAGCAAAAAGGCCGAGGCAAAGACAAATATTCTCATTGGCATAGAAGGCCAACAAGACATTTCCTCCTTGCTGAATACCATATTCAAGCTAATCTGGGCACTGCAATCAAGCTGGACTGAACGCCAACGACAGATACTAACAACAAAACTAGAATATACGTATACGCAAACAGAGATTGCTAAAAAACTGGGCATTGTCCAGTCAAGTGTGCAAAAAAGCCTTGCCGGCAGCCAGTTCTACACCTACAGGGAAGCTACCGACACCATCTGTAAGATATTGAAGACTATCACAGGGGAGCTACCTAAAAAACAAGAGACAAGGATAATGAAAGGTATCAATACCCCAGGGCAAGCCTTGAAAAGATGAAACTTTCCCAAGGGGCGGGATATCTCACCTTGTTTTCCCCTCTCTCACTCGGGAATAACCATCGGTATCCCTTTCAGATAGATATGGACAGGATTGTAAAAACTCTGTCCATATGTTTCAAACCAAAACAGTAATCTGTTAGAATCGGTAAATTGCGCCAATATAGGAATAGATACCTAGGACACTACTCTGGTACCCCTTCAGAATTCTGATGGTAGGACCTATACGAAGATACACATCGAGAGGAATGATATCATCGGCAATTTTGTAGGTTATTCCCACTGGAACTATTAGGGCCAACTCAACTTTACTATTGTAGAAGCCAAGAAGGACACCACCGCCGACAGTCACATCAAAATCTGCCTTGCCAATGGCAAACTCTGTAATCTTGTAGTTTGCAGTTGCATCAGCCACAACAGCATTTGAGAAAAAATCCAATCCCAATCCAACAAGAATATCCAGTTCATCGTTAATCTTATACTGGCCAACACTTTGAACCCCAGAACCAAGATTAATACCAGCTGACCAAGAATTCTTTTCCATAGGGGCTGCCATTACAGGCAGGAGTACTAGCAAGACAAGCAAACTGACGAGCACACTACATTTTTTCATTATCTAGACTTCCTTTTTGCCCTACAAGCCATGTGTATTTGATAAAATATTACCACAGCTTGTAACCCTTATCTAGAAAAAACCCCTGTTCATCCAGATAAAAACATGAGCAGAGCTAAAAACAGAGAGATTCTAAAAAACAATTGCCGCCTCACCAAGATATGGTAAAGCGGCAATTGTTTTTATGATAATCAAAGTGTAGCTTATCAGTTAAATCTCCAGAGTGCCCCGATAAATCCACTGAATCCCACGCCAAGCTTTACTTCGCCTGCATCAATGATACTCAATCCAGGAGCGATACGAACATACATATCGATGGGAACTTCTGTAAAGTGATAGACTACTCCGAAAGGAACAAGAATGGCAAAGTTCACTTTGTAGCCATCTTTAACCGGTATTCCCACATACGCACCAAGGCCCATAGTCACATCAAAATATGCCCTGTCAATGTTAAATTCACCAATCTTGTAGTTCGCGGCCATATCAAAGGAAATATGGGAATCTCCAAAATTATTGAGCCCTACGTTTCCAATCACATCAAAATCCCGATTAGCCCTAAACTGGAAACCCAGTCCTGTGTTAGTTCCTAAGTTAAGTCCGAGGGCAAACTTGCTATAAGAGGCGCTCGATGTCCTTAGGGGTGCTGAGGCAACTGGGACCAAGATTAAAGCCAAGAGAGTAAACACAATCAAATATGTTCTTTTTTTCATACTTCGTTCTCCTTGCGGTAAGATAATATCTTCCGCTAATTTCTTTTAATATAGCATATAGTTGTGTTTCTTACTAGCGGGGCCAACAAAATAAAGCATGGTATACTAGCATATGTAAATTAGAAGATACTGGCCTTTACGCTCAATCTTCGATAGTATACAAAACCAAAGGAAGTGTAAAAAACTATGAACAGACACCTAACCCTAAGAGGATTGATCGTAGGTCTTTTGGGCCTTGTAGTAATAACAGCCAGCTCCATGTATGTGGCGCTTCGTATGGGAGCTCTTCCTTGGCCTACCATATTTGTCACTGTGGTAAGCATGGCTGCCTTGAGCAAGGCAAAGAACTCCTCCCTGCAGGAGATTAACGTGACGCATACCATCATGAGCAGTGGTGCCATGGTTGCAGGAGGCTTGGCCTTTACCCTCCCTGGACTCTGGATGATAGCACCCGATGCCTCATTCTCTACAATACGATTAATTGTACTGGCGGTGGTCGGTGCCATACTGGGCACCCTCTTTTCTGCGATCTTCCGAAAGAAACTCATTGAAGAGGAACAGCTTCCCTACCCTATGGGAATCGCTTCCTACAATACCCTGCAAGCAAGTGTAAAAGGGGGTCATGGGGCAAAGACCCTCTTTGCCTCCATGGGTGGATCGGTAATCTTTACCGCGCTTCGTGATGGATTTGGTAAAATTCCTGCCCTGCTAACCATCTTCAAAGGATGTGCTATACGCCCTGCTTTTTCCATCTGGGTATCCCCGATGGCTATGGGTATCGGTGCCATAATAGGACCTTTGTTTGCCTTAATTTGGTTTGGTGGAGCTATATTAGGCTACTATCTGCTCATACCTATTGGCCTGGGCACCGGACTTTTCGCCTCCATGGCAGATGCTGACATCTTCCGATCCAACCTCGGCATAGGCCTTATGATCGGAACAGGCCTGGGAGTCTTTGTGCAGGCGATCATCTCAAGGGCCAAACAATCCAAGAAACAAAAAACCACCGAGCAAATGTCTACAAGGACCAGGACTATGATCTTCATCGTCCTCGCATTCTCGGTTGTCCTACTTGCAGTAGGAACGGACATACGCTTCACCGAAGCTCTCATCGTCATCGTAGGTATCTATCTCACCACCTACCTCTCCGGGATGCTTACCGGACAAACCGGTATCAACCCTATGGAGATATTTGGCATTTTGGTCTTGTTGGTTGTACAGTTTTTCACCCATCCTTCCCTTATCGCTTCCTTTAGTATTGCAGCGGTCACCGCCGTTGCCTGCGGCCTTACAGGGGATGTTATGAACGACCTTAAAAGTGGATACCTCTTGGGTACCGATACTCGCCAGCAGATCCTTGGCGAAGGTATTGGGGGAGTTGTCGGAGCAGTGTTGTCCGTATTTGTCCTTCTTATCATGAAGGCTTCCTTTGGTGGCTTTGGCACACCAGAGCTACCAGCCCCTCAGGCGGCTGCAGTGGCTGCAATGGTTGGAGGGCTCAGTCATGTACCGGCCTTCATAATCGGATGCGTCATCGGCCTTATCCTATACCTGAGCAAACTCCCCTCTGCAACCCTTGGATTGGGTGTATATCTTCCGATCTACATATCATCCGTCATGGCTTTAGGGGCTGTATTATCCTCAGTCATTAAAAAAATATTCTCCAAAAAATACAGTGCAGAGCGTTTGGGAGAAGAATCAGGGCTTGTCGCAAGCGGCTTACTCGGTGGAGAGGGCATTACCGGGGTAGCTATCGCTATCATTTCTATGCTCAAATAGGTATAATCAACAGATGGAACAAGAGAAAAAAATCCCCCTATCCCTCTATGGCCTGAGTGCAGAGGATATCAACGAACTATTAGAACTACCAAAGGCTTTCTACGGAAGACAGATATATGCCTGGCTCATCAAAGGAGTTTCCTCCTTTAATGAGATGACCAACCTCCCTAAATACGAACGTGAGCGCCTCACATTCCTCATGCCCTCCATCTCGTCATCGAAGGTGGCTACTAGCGAGACCGACGAAAGCGGAGCCACAAAGATGGGCATCCTCTTGCATGATGGATCGATGGTGGAGTGTGTGTTGCTTGTCGACAAGAAAGGCCGCCATACCGCCTGTCTTTCCAGTCAGGTAGGATGCGCCATGGGATGTACCTTCTGTAGGACTTCCACCATGGGCCTATTGCGCAACCTTGCAGCAGAAGAGATCATCGAACAGTATATCCACCTGATTAAGGTGAGCAAACAACCTATCACCCACATAGTCTATATGGGCATGGGCGAGCCCCTGGCCAATATAGCAGCGGTGACCCGTTCGATAAGGTTCTTCAATCAGGAGCAAGGCTTCAATATCAGCATGCGTAGGATTACCATCAGCACCTGCGGAATAGTGCCAGGCATACTGAAGCTTACCGAACAGAGGCTGCCGGTCAAGCTTGCAGTCTCCCTGGTAATTGCAGACAACAAGATACGGGACAGGATTATGCCGGTAAACCAGAAATGGGACCTTAATGAACTCAAGAGAGCTCTGCTACACTACCAGCGCCTTGGGGGAAAACGAATCACCATCGAATACTGTCTGTTACACAATACCAACACCGACGAAGAGTCGGCAAAGAAACTTGCCGCCTATCTGAAGAACTTGGACGCACTGGTAAACCTCATCCCTTGGAACCCAGCAGAAGACATGCCTTGGGAGACTCCCTCGGAAGAAGAAATCGAGCGCTTCGCTCACTTCCTTGACCGCTGGAACGTCAAGTATACGTTACGTAGATCCCGTGGACGGGAGATTAACGGTGCTTGTGGTCAGCTTGCAGTCCCCCTCAACAAGGGGATGGAGTATGACTTCCTTGATGAGGATGATGAGGACTGACCATCAATAATTAAGACCATTGACTATGAGGCCTCCTGCAACAGGAGGTTTCTCTTTGTACCCGTCTCGTTCGTCAGATTGGGAGTTTTCTGATTTGAGAATCAGTTTTGCAGTACTATATTTAGCATTTTAAAAAAATCATTGCTTTACCTATTCAATCGCCACTATACTTATGCTATTAGCGACAAGCTATAACCATACAAAGGGAAGAGAAAATGAATTTTATTGAAATTACAGGCAAAAAAGCAATCACTCAAGCTATGGAACAAGTTGAAAGATTTTTAGAACACCCTTCGAAAAGAGGTTTCTTTATCACTGGGTTTTATGGTATAGGTAAAAGAACAGGTCTTGAAAAATTATT
>CAXYZP010000031.1:0-10411 GCA_964293175.1 uncultured Sphaerochaeta sp. | reverse complement strand
TTTTCGGTAGTAAGCACTCACTTTTTCCTTGTCAGTCTCCTCGTCATAGCAGTTTGCGATCTCAATCCCTCCGGCGTACATCTCCCATCTTTTTCGATAGTTGCCATCCCTTTTAGCAAGGCAGTCTATCTGGGCGGGGTAGCGGTCGAGTACCAAGGGCCTCTCTTGGGGGAGGTTCGGTTCAACCAGGGTAAGGAAGATTCTATTGAAGGTATCCTCCCAGCTTTCAGGTTGGTCGGGAACCGAAAGGCCAAGCCTTCGCCCCTCTTGGGCAAGGGCCCTCTGGCTCTGGTTCTTGTCCAGGTCGACCTGGGCATACTGCCACATCGCCTCCGCTACCGTAAGACGGTCAAAGGGGGGCTTGAGAAAAGACGGTCCCTCTAGGTGGGCAAACAGCTCTTCAGTCAAGGCTATCGAGTCCTGTTCATCCATATCCACACTATAGTACTCGAGCATCGAGAACTCAGGGTTGTGGTGGTGGCCTATCTGTTCGCTGTTGCGAAAACAGTGACCGATCTGATAGATTGAGCCAAAGCCATCGGCAATGAGCTTCTTCATGTAGACCTCAGGGGATGGGATGAGGTAGAGCTCTTTCGAGCCTACAAACTCATTGTCAAATTGGGTGGAAAAATTCTGTATGGTGGGTTCAGGGATGAGGTCTGGAGAAAGGGTGGGAGTTTCAACTTCCAGGTAGCCCTTTTGGTCAAAGAAGGTGCGTATGCTCCTGTTGAGTTGGCTCCTGAATTGCGCTGCTTTTTTCATTGCTCTATCTTATCCAAACCGGAGCACTTGTTGCAAGGCCAGCTACCACTGCTGTATACTGCCCTCTATGGAAAGCTATAACAGAGACGATATCATATTTGCCCTGGCAACCCCCTGGGCACAGAGTGCCCTGGCGATCATCAGGGTGAGTGGAGAGGGGTGTAGGGCTCTGCTCGCACCCTCTTTCTCAAGAGAAAAAGCATTGCTACGTGCTGAGAATGCGACCTTAGTACATGGCTACCTTACTGACGGCCCTGGTGGGGCTGCCCTTGATGAGGTAGTTGTTGCAGTATATACACACGGACATGGATACACCGCTGAAGAGGCTCTGGAGTTTACCTGCCATGGTTCGCTCCCCGGTCTACGGAGGATACTCTCCTCCTTCAAACGCCTTGGTATGAGAAATGCCGAGGGTGGGGAGTTTACTTTCCGTGCGTTCTTGCATGGGAGGATGGACCTTACCCAGGCAGAGGCTGTGCAGGAACTGGTCTCATCTCAGAGCGAACGAAGCCAGGCTCTGGCTCTTTCGCGTCTTGAGGGGAGCTTGAAGGCTCAGATACAGGAATCTAAGGATAGGTTGTTGACCCTCCTTGCCTTGGTAGAGCTCCAGTTGGACTACGCTGAGGACGAAATCGATGATTTCGCCTTTCCTCGAAGTGAACTTTCTGCAATTATGGAGGACATCTCGGTATTGGCATCGACCTATGCTGTAGGGCGTTTATATGGGCAGGGAGCGAGGATCGTTCTTGCCGGTGCCACAAATGTTGGTAAAAGTACCCTTTTTAACCTCCTGCTCAAACAGGATCGATCGATAGTAAGCGATATCAAGGGCACAACGCGCGACTACATGTGCGCCTGTATGATACGGCAGGCCTGCGTGAGAGCGTGGATACCATAGAGAGTGCTGGGATTTTGAAGACTGAACAGCTTATCGGTCAGGCAGACCTGGTGGTCTTCCTTGTCGATAGCAGTGAAGTGGGACATGTCCCGCCAAAAGATGAGCGAAATCTCATCGTGTACAGTAAAAGTGATCTGTTCAAGGCTCCTGAGGGGGAGCTTGCCATATCGGCTCAGAGCGGACTTGGGATCAAGGCTCTGGTCTCTGCCATTGGAGAACGCCTAAGCTCTGGTTTTGGCTCTACCGGTGATGAGCAGGTGATTATAGAGAGCGAACGCCAGCACCTGTTGCTAAAAGATGCTGCCAATGCACTTTCTCGTGCCTTGGCGCTTGTTGATACTGATGTTCCGCTGGACATTGTTGCAGTGGAGCTAGGGGAGGCGATGCAGAACCTCGGAGAACTAACCGGGACGGTCACCCCCGCGGATATCCTAACTAAGATATTCAGCGGTTTCTGCGTAGGGAAGTAATATGGATTACGATGCAATAGTAGTCGGTGGGGGACATGCCGGAATAGAGGCAGGTCTTGCACTGGCAAGAATAGGGTATAAGACCCTCATGATAACACAGAACCTTGATTCTATCGGCAGGCTGTCCTGCAATCCTGCCATCGGTGGCCTTTCCAAAGGAAACATCGTGCGGGAGGTAGATGCCCTCGGCGGTGAGATGGCTCACCTGATAGACCACTCCATGATTCAATACAGGATATTGAACCGCCGGCGCGGCCCTGCTGTGCAGGCTCCCCGTGCCCAGGCTGACAAGTTCACCTATGCCCGTCTTGCCAAGGAGATTCTGGAAGCTCAGGCAAACCTTGCCCTTTTTATGGATACCGTGGTTGATATCCTTCTGGACAAGGAGGGCAAGACTTGTATCGGGGTGAAGACTCAACGGGGACACAGCATCTCGGCGAAGGTTGTGGTCCTTACCACAGGCACCTTTATGGATGGAAGGATTTTCATAGGCGAGTATGATGCTCCCAATGGACGTTTGGACGAACCTGCGGCCATCGGGTTGGGTGAGGCCTTGCGCAAGAAGGGCTTCCCTCTAGGAAGGATGAAGACCGGTACCCCTGCAAGGGTACGCTCATCCTGCCTCGATTTTTCCAAGATGGAGATCCAGGATGGGGACAGTGTCCCTATGCCCTTCAGTTTTGACTATGAAGCTGTAGATCGTCCCTCGATGCCTTGCTATATAACGTGGACCAATGAAGGGACGCACAAGATAATAGAGAAAAACATCCATCGTTCTCCCCTCTATGGAGGGAAGATTGTTGGACTCGGGCCTCGTTACTGTCCGTCCATAGAGGATAAGGTTGTACGCTTTCCCGACCGGGACCGCCACCAGATATTTGTGGAGCCCGAAGGGGTAGGTACCGAAGAGATGTATCTCAATGGGATTTCATCATCCTTGCCCGAGGATGTCCAATGGGATTATATCCATAGCATTGTAGGTCTGGAAACGGCTGAGATAATGCGTCCGGGCTATGCTGTGGAGTACGACTATATCGACCCCCTGAATCTCTACCCCTCCCTTGAGAGCATGCATGTTCAAAGCCTTTTCATTGCAGGACAGACCAACGGTACCAGCGGGTATGAGGAGGCGGCTTGTCAGGGCCTTATGGCCGGCATCAATGCAGCCCAGAAGCTCAAGGGGGAAAAGCCCCTGATCCTCTCTCGCAATGAGGCGTATACAGGAGTCCTTATCGACGACTTGGTTACCTTGGGTACCAAGGAGCCCTATAGGATGTTTACCTCCCGAGCCGAATACCGCTTGAACCTACGTCATGATAGCTGTGACCAGCGTCTTACCCAGAAGGGCTATGATGTAGGTTTACAGAAAGAGGAGAGCCTCTTGCGCCTGAAGGCCAAGCTGGAGAAGATCGAAGCGGTCAAGGATTTGCTGAGTAAGCATAGATATGGGCAAAAGAGTGCCATCGAAGCCTTAAAGGTGCCTGAGATCACCATGAAAAACCTCCAGGAGACCATCGTGGAGCTTTCTCAGTTTGAAGAGCCTATTCGCTACCAGGTAGAGCTGGAGGTGAAGTATGCCGGGTATATCAACCGCCAGGACAGGCAGGTTGCCCGGTTTGAAAAACTCGAGGGGTTGGAAATACCCCCCGACTTTGATTACGACGCCCTCGACGGACTCTGTACTGAGTCGCGGGAGAAGCTGAAGAAGATACGTCCCCATTCTGTGGGACAGGCAACGAGGATAAGCGGGGTGCGCAACGGCGACATCGCAATCCTTATCCTCCATGTGGATAAAGGCGGACGAAATGGGAAAATATGACGCTCTTATAGCTTCTTCGCTAGAGGCCCTGGGCCTTACATTTGATAGTGACCAATTGGTTCAGCTCAATGCCTATATAGCTGAACTGGAGCTCTGGAACCCCACCTACAAACTGGTAGGTGCCCAAGGCGATGAGCTCATCACCAAGCATATCATAGACAGCCTCAGTGCCGTTCCGGTGATGCTTGAACTAGTGCAAGCATACGGGCCCGATGCCAAGATTGCCGATCTGGGATCGGGAGCAGGGCTTCCCGGTATACCCTTGGCGATTGCCCTGAAAGGGTATAGCTTTACCCTTGTCGAGCGTATGGGCAGGCGTGTGGGATTTTTGCGTAATGCCTTAGCCATCTGCCGTCTGACAGATCGGGTTGAGGTCCTGGATAAGGACTTGAAGGAAGTTGGCCAGAGGTTTGATCTGATAACCTTTAGAGCATTTCGTCCATTGGCTGATATCCTAGATCTTGTGCACCCCATCCTCTCCGAAGATGGAGTTATCTGTGCCTACAAAGCCCAGGCGGAATCTTTGGCTGAAGAACTTCTGAAAGTCACCAACCAGTGTGCCACCAAGTGGACACACTCGCTGGTTCCTTTAGAGGTTCCGAACCTTGACGCAGAGCGGATGCTCTGCATACTGAAGAAAAACTGATACCTCTAGGGATATGTGGTGTTAGTATGGTATGAGGAGATAGTTGTGAAAAAAGGAACGAAAATATATATTTTGGTAAGTGGCATAGTCCTGCTCGTCGCTGGGCTGTTGTTTTCACTTGCTGTGGCATCTACCCAATTAGGGGCGGCTCCCCCTTTTGTGGAAAAAACACTCACGCTGGTATCACGCGTTTTTGGGTTCTCCTCCTATGATTCCCCTTTAGGACTGTTGCCCTTTACCGGCATGCTCTTTGTATGGAGCGGTATGTGCTTCTCCTTCCGAAAGACAAGACCCTTCTCATTAGTCTTTATTCCACTCTCTGCTATAATGTTTTATACCCTATTGGTGCTTTCTCACATGTTGCAACAGAGTCCTAGACCCGCATTCCTACAGTCATTGCTCTATTCCTTTGATGCAGAACCCCGTTTGGCATCGCTGAGGGTAGTTATAGCATTCCTTGTTGAGATGGCTGTATTCGTTTTCCTTACCCTCATCGGTGATGGTATCGAGCGCAGACACCAGAAAAAAGAGGCTTTCCATCAAATACTCTCCTTGGCTAGAAGTGGGGAGGCTGTCGATCTGGAAAATCTGTCCAAATGGCAGAGAGGAAAGTTCAAACGAGCTCAAAAGCGGTTTGAGAAAGAACAGAAGAATATTCCGGATGAAGAGGAGAGTGTTCTCCTGCATAAAAAACCTGTTGAGCCTGAGGTTGATATCCTCAGCGATGAGCAGGTATCGTTTCCTCCTATCGTAGAAGTTCCTATTTTGGATAACCTGCACAAGAAACGACAACAAAAGCTCAAGAGCGAGCACTTCCTGGATGTGGAGGAACAGCCCGTCGTTGATATGGGTATGGCAAGCCTAGGGGCTTTGGAGGCTATCAAGGGTGAGAGGGATCGCAATAAGGGAATTTCCTATCTTGAAATGAAGCAACTCGAGCTGCAAGAGAAGCGTGAAGCCGAAAAAATACAGCAAAAACAAGAAGAACCCAAGCAAGAGCCAGTAAAGAAACCTTTGAAGGGTCTTTCCGGATTCTTGCAAGGTGCTTTGGAAGCTGTGGGCAAGAGCTCCTCTGCTCCCGTTGAGCCAAAAGCTGAACCGACTGGCAAAGCCAGAGGGATGCTTGCTGATGCCGTTGCTTCCAAAGAGAAGAGCCGCGGTCTTGAGGCTGTCGCCCTAGGGGTAAGGATGCCCCAAAAGGAACATGATGATCAGCCTCTACGCATAAGGGAGAGAATTCTCTCTGTGCGGCCACCGAAGGTTGAAAAACAACCTGAGATGACAGAGCCTGAGCCAATACAAGCGCCTGTGCAAGCTTCTCCTGCTGTACACACTGAACCGGTGAAACCTGCCCCAGAACAAGGCATCAGCTCCTTTGCTCCCCAAAGCACAGCCAGACCCATCAATGGGGGCTTCAGTGAAGATGCCCCTGTTGCAGCTGAGGTTTCTGATGAAGAGGACAAGCTGGAGGTTGCTAGCGGTGTCGGCGGTCTGGTCATAACTGAAGGTAGCGGCAGTGCCCTGATAAATCGAAGCAGGATAACCTACCAGTATCCCCCCGAATCGATCTTGGTGGACTACCCTAAGATAGGCAACGAGATCAACGAGGAGACTCTGGACCGTGGGAGGAAGTTGGTCTCTACCCTCGAGCAGTTCAATGTTCATGTTGAACTTACCAATATTGTAAGGGGCCCTACGGTTACCATGTTGGAGATACTTCCAGCCCCTGGGGTTCGAGTCAATGCAATTGTTAACCTCGCCGATAATATCGCCATGGCACTTGCTGCAAAGCAGGTGCGTATCGTTGCTCCTATTCCCGGAAAGTCAGCGGTAGGTATTGAGATACCGAACCACAAGCGAGATGTCATTGGATTTAAGGAGATGCTTCCCGCCATGGAGCGCAAGCAGTTCAATATTCCTATGGTATTGGGTAAGAATCTGATGGGAGAGTCTATCGTCATGGATGTGAGTTCTTCTCCTCACTTACTCATCGCCGGCTCAACCGGTAGTGGAAAGAGTGTCTGTGTAAACTCCATGATCTGCTCGATTCTCTTTAGACGCAGCCCCAAGGAAGTACGTCTTATCTTGGTCGATCCTAAGATTGTAGAACTGAGTATCTATAATGGTGTACCCCATCTCCTTACCCCTGTGATACACGACCCGAAGAAGACTTTGAAGGCTTTTGACTTCTGTCTATACGAGATGGACCGCAGGTACCGCTTGTTACAGGGTATCAATGCCAGAAATATTCTGGGGTATAATGAAAAGATTGTTCAGGAGCGTCTGGCCCGTGAGAAGCTTCCGTACATCGTTGTTGTTATCGACGAATTTGCAGACCTTATGCATACGGTGGGTAAGGAACTGGAGAACAAGGTCTCACGTCTTGCTGCGATGAGTCGTGCAGTTGGAATTCATCTGGTGCTTGCCACTCAGAGGCCGAGTGTCGATGTTATCACCGGTGTGATCAAGACAAACATTCCCACCAGGATTGCCTTTGCCGTGACCAGCACCACCGATAGCCGCATCATCATCGATGAGGGTGGGGCGGAGAAGCTGTTGGGTAAGGGCGATATGCTCTATCTCGCCAGTAGTGATCCCACACCTGAACGTATCCAGGGGGCTTTCCTCAGCGACAGGGAGGTCGAGCAGGTCGTGCAGTTTGCCTCCAAACAGGGAGTTCCCGACTTTATCGACGAGTCGTTCTTTGAGGACGACGAGCCTGTATCAAGTGGCGGTGGATATGACAGTAACGACAGCAATGATGATGAGGCCATGATGGAAGAGGCCCTCGCGATCATAGTTGAACGCAAGAGCGCTTCCGCTTCCTATTTGCAGAGACGGCTCAAGATCGGATATAACCGTGCTGCCCGTCTGGTCGAACAGATGGAAGAGCTTGGCTATGTAGGCCCTCCCAATGGAAGTAAGCCACGAGAGTTGCTTAAGATTCCCTAAAAATAAAATTGAATTGTCAAAAAAACTAGATGTGATTATTACACTATAAAGAAAAGACTAAGAAGGCATTTGGATGGTAAGAGAACACGCACTGTATAACGGAAAGATACTACTAGAGGAAGAGGCTTGCCTCCCCATAACAAATAGGGAGGTCCAGTTTGGATTCTCCACCTACGAATCCCTTCGGGTGGTCAGCTCTCATCCTGTGCATCTTGAAGATCACCTTATCAGGCTCGAAAATTCCTGCAAGGGAATTGGCCTTGTTCACCCTTTCACGCAAGAAGAGCTTACTAGATGGGTACACGAACTTATCAGGGTGGACATGCTGGATGAGGCTTCTATAAGAATTCTCCTGGTGGGGGGCAAAGAGCCTCTCTGCTTTATTACCGCGGCCCCTCTACTGACCTATCCAGAGAGCCATTACACACAAGGTGTTGGCGCTATAACGTATGAAGGTGAGCGCCTGATGCCTTCCTGCAAGACAGGCAATCTCCTGCTCAACTACATGGCGTTGGAAAAGGCGAGAAGCACCGGTGGGTTTGAAGCCCTGCTTATAGATCGGAAGGGACAGGCCCTAGAAGGGACCAGAAGCAATTTTTTTGCCTTTAGGGATGGTAAACTCTATACAGCGAAGGATGATGAAGTGCTCCTTGGAATAACCCGGGACCGAATCATACAAGCTGCAAAGGTTCTGGATATCGAGATGGTCTTCGAAGCTCCTCTGGCTAAAGATCTGCTTGGAGGGTTGTATGATGAGGCATTTGTATCGGCAACCAGTATGGCTGCCATGCCGCTCGCCTCTCTCGATGACCTAGCTTTCAAGCCTCCCTTTGAACGCACCAATGCCATTACGGCCCTGGTACGGTCATGGGAGCTTGAGGACTAGGCGATACAGGTAGGGGGGGGATGCCATCGACCTCCCACTTGACCAGTTGCTCCCTAAAAGGTGCATGGGATGAGAGTGTGAACAATGGTAAAAAAGGGAAAAACCCAGAAACTTTGAAGTTGAGATCATACCGCTTACGAGAGACCCTATTGGCATCCGAGACCTTTTGGCATGGTATGCCTCCCTTTGGGGAGGTGGACAATTGTGTATAATTGCTTTATCTTTGTTTGGTGGGGTCCCCTATGGTTGACCCTCTTAAAATCTGCGTTTTCAAATTCTTATAAAGGCGATATATAGTATTCATGAAATTTACCGAACTACCCCTAAGTGAGCAAGTACTCAAAGGCGTCTCATCTGCCGGCTTTACCGAATGTACGGAAGTGCAACAGCGCGTGCTTCCTGTAAGCCTTACCCAGAAAGATGTGATGATCCAATCCAAGACAGGCAGTGGCAAAACTGCAGTCTATGTGCTGACAATCCTGGAAAATTATGTAAAGGCGGTCAAGGAAGGCAAAAGCCATCCCAAGGCCCTCATTGTTGCTCCTACCCGGGAGCTTGCAGTCCAGATCGAAGAAGATACCCTTAAACTCTCTGAACACATCCCCTCTCTTACTGTGGGATGTTTTTATGGAGGGGTGGGGTATGCCAAACAGGACAAGGCCATTGCAGATGGCTGCGATATCTTTGTCGCCACCCCCGGCAGGATCCTTGACTACCAGAAGATGCATAAGATTGACTTCAGAAACTTTGATATTTTTGTTGTTGATGAGGCTGACAGGCTGTTTGATATGGGATTTTACCCTGACATCCAGAACATGTTCAGCCTGTTGCGTCCCTGTACAGAGAGGCAGACCATGCTGTTCTCCGCTACCTTGGGCACCAAGGTGAAGAACCTTGCCTGGTCGTTTATGAACAATCCAGTCGAGATTGAAGTCCAGCCTGAGGAGATGACTGTAAAGGCCATCACCCAGGAACTCTACCATATCTCTAAAAAAGACAAGTTTGGTTTGCTCCTTCAGCTTTTGCACAAGGAGAACCCTGAGAACTGTCTCGTTTTTTGTAATACCAAAGCTCGTTGTATCGAGGTCTCCAAACGCCTCACACTTAACGGATATGCCGCCAAGTACCTCATGGGGGACCTTCCCCAGGCAAAACGGCTTGAAACTATCGACAACATGAAAGACGGGAAGATTAAGTTTTTGGTGGCAACCGATGTTGCAGCCAGAGGCCTTCAGATTGACGACCTTGAATTGGTAGTCAACTACGACATCCCCGATGACTTTGAAAGTTATGTCCATAGAATCGGGCGTACTGCAAGGGCAGGCAAGAGTGTCAAGTCCATTACCCTGGCTGATGAAGAGTACGTTTTTGGCTTGGAGCCGATTGAAACCTATATCAACATGAAGATCCCTGTGATTTGGCCTGCTGAAGGTGAATTACCAGTAGTTGAGGACAAGAGTAGCAAATACTCCTTCCGTGATCTTGTACGTAATGATGAATATTCCCGTTCTCCCTCTTCCGGTGGTAACCGGGGCCGTGGCGGCAAACGCCCCGCACCCGGTGCTAGAAGGGGACCTGCCCCTCGCCGTGATGGAGCTCAACCTAGAAGAGACAGCTCCCCACGTCCCCCAAGAGCGGCCCAGGGATCAAGACCGGCTCCCTCACCAAGAGGTGGATCCCAGCAGTCGAGAAGACCCAGCTCTCAAGACCATGCCGGACGCAGAAGCGGCTCAAAGAGCTATGCTGAGATCCAGAAACTTTCTTTGGAAGAGAGAATGTCCTATTATAAACAGCAGTATTCCAATGAGAGCGGAGCGCCTGTAAAGAGTGCACCAAAGAAACCTGCTCAGAATAGGGGTGAAGCTAAAAAACCAGCTCAGCCTAAGGGTGATAGCAGAAAGAACCAACCCAGAAAAGACCAACCGAGAAAAGACCAACCGAGGAAAGATGAACGCACCCAAGCCCCCAGAAAGAGTGC
>CAXYZP010000030.1:0-10501 GCA_964293175.1 uncultured Sphaerochaeta sp. | reverse complement strand
AGGGTATCTGTGGGCATCTTCTTCATGCCGGCCCTCTTTTTGGTCACCGACATCATAGGTGAGGTGAAAGGGCACAAGGATGCCGCCCTTTTTGTCAGAATGTCTATTTTTATGCTGGTTTTGCTGTTTGTCATGACCGGCATCAGTGTAAAGCTCCCCCCACACCCAACGTGGGACCTGCAGAGCCAGTACCAACAGGTCTTTGGAATGAGCATGCGTATGAGCCTTGCATCCTTGGTCAGCTTTTCGGTCAGTCAGACCATTGATATCAGGATCTTCATGCTGTTCAAAAAGATAAGCGGGGGCAAGAACCTCTGGTTACGAAACAACATCAGCACCATGTGCAGCCAGTTTATCGATACGGTGATCTTCATGTTCATCGCCTTTTACCAGCTTACCCCGAAATTCACCATCTCCTATGTCTTTGCCCTGATCATCCCTTATTGGATTTTCAAGGTGATCTTCGCCCTGATCGACACCCCTCTCTGTTATTTGGGAGTAAAATGGCTTTCCAAAAAGGAATAGTCGCTTCCCTCTTTCGTAAAGTTTGATTACCTTTAGTCTGGGCAGAGAGAGATCCTGCCCTAAATATTTGTATATATGGAGGCGCTATGTCTGACAACGAACTGATGCCAATTGAGCAACTGCTTCCCAATAATCTGTTTATCCTTCCAGTAACGGGTAATCCCGTGTTCCCTGGATTGTTTACTCCTCTGATGATAACTGATAATCAAGACGTCGAAATCGTCAACCAGGCCATCAAGCACGGGGGCTTCCTCGGACTCTTGTTGGTCAAGGAAGACCTGGACCAGGAAGAGTACTCTAAGGACAACCTATACACCATTGGAACCGTTGCAAAAATTGTTAAAAAAATAAAGCTCCCCGACGGCGGGATCAGTATCTTCATCTCAACGCTCAAGCGTTTTGAGACCAAACAATATTACCCCAGTGGCCCCTACTTGGTGGCCGAGGTCTCCTACCTCGAGGACATCGAGGACGAGCCCGAGGAATTGCGTGCTTGGACCAGGCTCCTGCTTACCGAGATGAAGACCCTAACAAAGAACAATCAGCTCTTCAGTGAAGAGATGCGTCTTAATATGGTTAATATCGACCACCCAGGAAAACTTGCTGATTTCATCGCAAGTATCCTCAATGTCGACCGCAAGGAACAGCAGGGAATCTTAGAGACCCTCGTGGTGCGCAAACGCATCGAAAAAGTGTTGGTTTTCATAAAGAACGAGCAGAATATTGCCCAGGTCCAGGCTAAGATCCAGGCCAGGGTCAATCAGAAGCTCGAGAAAAACCAGCGGGAATACTTCCTGCGGGAAGAACTCAAGTCCATCCAGCAGGAACTCGGTCTTACGACCAATCCCAAGGTTGAGCTCATCAACCGCCTCAAGAAGAAATTTAAGGACCTGCCACTCTCTGCAGAAGCAAAGGAAACGGTGGACCGTGAGCTTTCACGCCTTGAGGCGATCGACCCCAGCAGTCCCGAATACACCATTACCCGAACCTACCTTGAAATTATCAGCGACCTTCCCTGGAAGGAGCCCAAGGCTGAAAGCTTCAGCATCGACAGTGCCCGAAAGATCCTCGAGAGAGACCACTACGGGCTCAAGGATGTCAAGGATAGAATCCTTGAATTCCTTGCTGTACGAAGAAAGAAAAAGGATACCAAAGGCTCGATCATCTGCCTTGTCGGCCCCCCGGGAGTCGGTAAGACCAGTGTAGGAATCTCCATTGCACGGGCTCTGAAGAAGGAATATTTCCGCTTCTCAGTCGGTGGTATGAATGATGAGAGCGAGATCAAGGGGCACAGAAGGACCTATATCGGGGCAATGCCGGGTAAAATCATCCAAGGCCTGCGAATCACCAAGACCAAGAACCCTGTCTTCCTCATCGATGAGATCGACAAGATGGGAGTCTCCTACCAAGGTGATCCTGCCAGTGCTCTGCTTGAGGTCCTCGACCCCGAACAGAACTCCACCTTTAGGGACACCTATCTGGACATTCCCTTCGATGCTTCGGAGATCCTCTTCATCTGTACGGCAAACACTCTGGAGACCATTCCTCGGCCCTTGCTGGACCGCATGGAGATCATCAACCTCTCTGGCTATACCAGTGAGGAGAAGCTCGCCATCGGCAAGAAGTACCTTGTTCCCAAATCCTTGGAGAAGCATGGTCTTGCCAAAAGCGAAATCCGCTATACCCCAACCATCCTGCTCAAGATAGCAGAGGAGTATGCACGCGAGGCTGGAGTGCGTAACTTTGAGAAGTCCCTGCATAAGATCAACCGTAAGATAGCCCTCATCTTGGAAGAAAATCCGGATACCAAGCTACCTGTAAAGATTGATAATGAAAAACTCATCGAACTGCTGGGACAGCCTGTCTTTGTCGAGGATGAGATTCGCATAGCCGATAAGCCCGGTATGGCCATCGGGCTCGCCTGGACCAGCATGGGAGGGGATACCCTCATCATCGAGGCCCAGAACACCCCCGGAAAGGGAGAGATCAAACTCACCGGTCAGCTAGGAGATGTGATGCAGGAATCTGCCAACATCGCCTACACCTGGCTTAAGGCCCATGCCTCCGAACATAAGATCGACATGAGCTGGTTTGAAAACAATATGATTCACGTGCACGTTCCTGAAGGGGCTACCCCCAAGGACGGTCCGTCAGCCGGTATCACCATGACAGTCGCCCTCTTCTCGCTGGTCACCGGCCAGACGATTAGGAAGAACTTGGCGATGACTGGTGAAACCACCCTAAAGGGTAAGGTAATGCCCATCGGAGGCTTGAAGGAGAAGGTGCTTGCAGCAAGAAGGAATAAGATCGATACGATCCTCATCCCCTTCTTCAATAAGCGCGACCTCGACAAGCTCGATGAGACGGTAACCAAGGGTATTGAGTTCCACCTGGTTTCAACCATGGAGGAAGTCTTGGCCCATGCCTTCCCTAATGATGCGAAACGAAAGGCAATGACGCCGATCGTGCCAAAGGCAACAGCGAAGGACACTTCTGAACTAGAGGCGGTTTCCAAAGCGGTTGCTCTGGCTGTCAGGGAGGCTTTGGGTGAGCGTTGAGTTATAGAGCCCTGCCGGTAATATGGAGAAGCTGAGGGTGGCGTTTGCCTATGGAGCCGACGCCGCCTATATGGGCTTCACAGATTTTTCACTTCGTGCCAATGCACAGAACTTCAGCGAGAGCGATCTCGCTGAAGTTCAGCTTTTGAAACAGCAGAGCGGGAAAAAAATCTACTGCACCATGAACATTCTCTTTGGAGAGAGTGAACTTGAAGCATTGAAAGAACAGCTTGAAACTATCAAGGGTTGGCCATTCGATGCCTTCATAATCAGCGACATCGGCCTGGTTCCCATCCTCAAAGAGGCTTTCGGTAACAAGGTTGAACTCCATCTCTCCACACAGGCGAGCTGCATCAACAGCAGCAGCGCCGCCATGTACCACCAGATGGGGTTCTCCAGGGTCATTCTAGGAAGGGAAACCTCCCTAGAGGATATCAGGAAGATCAAGGACGCTGTCCCCGCTCTTCAGCTGGAGACCTTTGTCCATGGGGCTATGTGTATGGCCTACTCAGGCCGATGCCTGCTTTCCAGCCATCTATCCGGTCGCAGTGCAAACCAGGGTGACTGTGCCCATACCTGCAGGTGGAACTACCGCCTGAAAGAAAAACTTGCTAGTGGAGACCTCGCCCTTGAAGAGGAACAGCGCGAAGGGGTCTACTACCCCATCGCCGAGGAAGACGGGTACACTACCATCCTCTCATCCAAGGACCTGTGTATGATAGACCACGTCCAAGAACTCCTGGATGCAGGAATAGACTCCCTGAAGATAGAAGGAAGGATGAAAAGCAGCTACTATGTTGCTGTGGTGACGAGAGCCTATCGCAAGGCGATCGACGCGGCCTATACCGATGACACCTCATGGAAGGCGTATCGTGACGACCTGATGAACATCAGCCACCGCGAGTACTCAACAGGCTTCTTCTTTGGCCGTGGTCCCATCGATCCTGCAAAAGGCACGTCCATCGACAAGAGCACTGAAGAGGGATACCACCAGCAATACCTTTTCTGTGGGTTCATAGGCGATGAGGTCAAAAAGGGTGTGTACGCCCTAGAGCTTCGCAACCAGATCAGAGAGGAACAGACACTACAGTATATTGGAAACGATATCCTATTCATAGAGGATTCTACGTTTACCTTGCTGGATGAACAGTTTGAGAAGGTCTCTCAAGCAGATCACGGGAAGATTCAATATCTGGTAACTGACAAGCCTCTGTCCACAGGCTATATCATTCGTCGTCTTTCTATGGTTAAATAGTCGGTATGGTTAGGCGCATTACTACAGTTTTATGTATATGTATTGTTGCCCTGCAAGGGGCTATAGGAGCCAATCTTACTGACGGGTTCTCTTTTTTGGAGAAGAACCCCCTTTTCATAGAGTTCGTCTCTGCGGTACGCACCGACGGCAGTGTAGAAAAGGCAGAGGAGCTTCGCATCCTTTTATTTGCACAAATTGATGATGAGCCTGAAGCGACTATCAAGAAAATTCGCATCAACACCAGCTTGGCCCGCCTGTATGTGGAAACTGCTAAAAAAAGTAACGTCAGGGCGGAAGAGTTACTCCAAGAGGCTGAACAGAAGATAGAACTATTAGAAAAGAACTCTTTTCATGCCCTTATCCTTGGGTCTGAAATTGATGGGATCCGGTACCTGCAGAATCCAAGAAGCCTTGGCAAGGGTATGTCCAGTTCAAGAAAGATCAACAAGGCGTATAAGGAATACCCTCAAGAAGTCTCCTCACAATTGCTGAAGGCAAACAGCCTGCTCTATGCCCCGGGCTTTGCAGGGGGGGATGTCAAGGAATCCCTGAACATGTTTCTTGCTATCAGAAAGGAAGCGGACACCCTGCTTTCACCTTGGGACCGCTCATCACTGTACAGTGGAATCGGTATCGCATGCTTTAAGCTGAAAGACTATCAGAATGCAAAGGGATACCTTGCCGCTGCCAAGGCAATCTATCCCTTTGATGCTGTTTTAGATGACTATATTGCACAAGTGGAGAAAGCGTTGTGAGTATGTTGTATGCCTCTCTAGTTCTCGTTGTCGGCCTATGGGCTACCCTTCTCTCCTTTTCCAACCGTAGGGTAATGGAGAAACTGAAGAAACAAGTCCCTCTTACTGACAGGCCTCTGGTCTCCATTGCAATACCTGCACGAAACGAGGAACATTTCATACAAACGTGCGTATCATCAATTATAGACCAAACCTATGAGAACATTGAAATCCTGATACTCGATGACAACTCTACCGACAACACGGCAAGAGAGGTCAAGCTGCTGCAAGATCGAGACTCTCGGGTACGCATCATCAAGGGCAAACCCCTTAAAAAGGGGTGGAGGGGCAAACTCTATGCGATGCAGCAGCTGTATGAAGAGAGCCGAGGTGATTACATCTTATTCACTGATGCGGACACCGTCCACAACCCCACCAGTGTGGAGTATGGCCTGGGAATCATGGTCAATGAAAAGGCTTCCATGGTCAGTGGCTATCCCAAGCAGGAAGGAAAATCCTTGTGGGTACAGACCTTGGTAAGTGCCATGCTCTTCAACACTGTGCTGTACATGCCTCTGAGACTACAACAAAAGGTACAATGGACACCCTTTGCCATGGCTATAGGGCAGTATCTTCTGCTCAAACGAACGGTCCTCGAAGATATCGATGGATTTACGTCACTACCCGATGTCATCTGTGATGATGTGATGCTTGCAAGGGCCTGTACAAGGACCGGACACAAATATGTGTTTGCCGATATGAAGGATGCTCTCTCATGCAAGATGTTCTCTACTTTCACAGGTGGATTTGAAGGACTGGAAAGAAGCATCATCGGCGTGATAAACATCAAATCCTATATGGTCCCCCTTGTATTGATCGCAGCAGTAGTCCTGCTTGCATGCGCCGTCGCTCCCCTTGCCTCTCTGGCTATGGGTATACAGCTCCTGGTTAATCCAGGGGTATCCCCGCTTCCTTTCTTCCTCATGGCGGGGGGTTCCATACTGCTTTTCGGCTCTTGGACAGCGACAGGTCTCTACCATGGATTTCCCCTAAAAGTAGCCATTCAAGGCCCAATAGCATTCGTATTTGTGGTAGCAATGTATCTGCATGGCTACTACAGAAAGGCCAGCGGGAAGGGTTTTATGTGGAAAGGACGCAATATTTCCTAAAAAAACCACGATTAAGGCGTTTGTTTACTGTTTTTCCCTTGCACATAGATGAAACCATGCTAGAATAAGGTAACCTAGACCAATGGAGGAGTCCATGACAATTCACGAGCAAATCGTAGCACAGTATGAGACATACCTTTCAGAGAACCAGAAGTTCACTGAGAAAGGCGTAAAAGTATCGGCAGCTAGAGCCCGTAAGGCTTTGGCCGAAATCGCTAAACTTAGCAAAGAACGTAGAAAAGAAATTCAGGAAGAAAAAGCAGAATAGTTTCAATTCTGTTCTAAAAGGGCGTCCTTGTAATGAGGGCGCTTTTTTTATGGCTTCATCTAGAGAGAAACTATGGTGCTCCCATGCAACGCACCCTTGCTCTGGCACTATTGCTTGCAGCTTCCTTTTGTCGGTCTGAAGGTGAATTAAGTCGTATGGATACACGCTAGACACATTCCTCTAGGCACAGAGAATCATAGCAATCGAGAGAAGTCCAAAAGACTTCCCTCCTGCTTCTGCGTTATTCTGATTATCTAATAGAGCTAATTCTCTGAGGAAAGGTTCTCAACTTCAATCGGCGCAAAAGACAAGTGGTCTTCAGAAATCCTGTCATACGAGGTCAAATGGTGTTTCATGAGGAGATTCTGAGCCTCCTGGGCATCACCGGCGCGAGTGGCCTTTATTATGGCCCTGTGCTCTTCTAGAGTCTCATTTGGTTCACGAAGCAAACCCTTGTGATAGCAGCGTAGAATAAAGCTGAAATCCTCTACGAAATTCTGGATTATCTTATTGCCTGAACGACGAAGTATCTCCTCATGGAAATGCCTGTCAGTCTTTTGGTACAGGGCTTTTGTTTCAGGATCATCTATAGGCAAGGAGAAGTCATCAAAAAGACAAAGCACATCATGAAGGCACTAAGGTCCTTTTTGAGTAATGCACAGTCGAAGAGCTATCCCTTCAATACCAGCCCTGACGGCAAAGAAATCCCTCATATCCTGGTCTGTGAATACCTTTACGAATACCCCACACTGCTGTTCTTCAAAAAGGCCCTCTTGGATCAGTTTGATGATTGATTCCTGCACCGGTGTCTGGCTAACACCAAGCTGATCGGGGATTTCCTTCTTACTGATCTTCTGCCCTGGCACTAAGGCCTTATCAAGCAGCATGGTCTTAAGTTGTGTATAGACAAGGTCACGCAGGATATTTTTCTTGAGTTTACTCATGGTTGTGTTTCTCGCTAATTTCATGGGCAATTCTGTTCTTTGCGACAGCGATGTCGATTCCGAACCTATCACCGAGGGTAATCCTTTGCTGCACGTACGCAACTGTTATATTACCCCACATATCGCTTGGGCAACATTCTCAGCTAGGAAGCGGCTGATGGGCATGGCCGCTCAGAATCTCAAAGCATTTGTAGAGGGAAAGCCCATCAACGTTGTTTCCTAAGCAAGAAAAAAAAGCCAGAAACATGGCTGTATATCGGTAAAACAAGCCAGGCGCTTCCTGAGAGGATGCGCCTGGCTTGGTAGTGTATATTCTGTTGGTAGGAAGCAGAAAAAGGTGGGTCACTTCCATCCCCTGAGACCCTGTTGTCCTACAGGAAAGATTTCAACAGGGCAATATGCTTCAGCCCCTTCTCAATCTTCTCATCAAACTCAGCTTTTTTACCCTGTTCCTTCTCAATTGCCTCTTCTTTGGCGTTAGCGAGGAACTTCTCGTTGGAAAGCTTCTTCATCACACCCTCCAGGCTCTTCTCATGCTTCTCCCTGTCCTTCTGTAGGCGTGCGATCTCCTTCTCCAGGTCGATAGCCTCCCTGACAAAGACAAAGCCCTCATAGCCTGTTCCTGCTACAGGGAAGGCACCGGTTACATCAAGAGAACCATCAGTATCGATGATGAGTTCCGATGCGCCGATAAAGGATGCGATGAGGTCCTTCTCTGCAACAAAGAAATCACTTGCAATGAAAGCCTTATCAGCTTTGATAGCGAAGCGGATCTTCTTGTCTACGGAGATGCCCAGCTCGCTCCGTACGGAGCGCAAGAGCGACACAGCTTCCTGTATCCGGGAAACAAGCAGAGCGTCCTCTGGATAGGCTCTGTCTTCCTGGTAGACAGGATAGGCGCTGGTGATAAGAGAGTCACTGACGTTAGGAAGCTTCTGATAGATCTCTTCTGTTATGAAACTCATAAAGGGATGCATCAGACGCATCGAGGCGGCAAGCAGATCGAGCAACAGGGTCACTACCCTATCCTTCTTGGCCTGCTCTTGGGAGTATAGGCCTTGTTTTGCACTCTCTACGTACCAGTCACAGAAATCATTCCAGAAGAAGTCATAGACAGCTTGGGCGCCGTCGTTGAACTTGTAGTTCTCCATAGCCACCTTGACCTTCAAGGCAGCCTGGTTGAGCTGGTTATAGATCCATTTGTCCATGGTGGTGAGTTCTATGGTCTGTACATCAAGCAACGTCGCGCCTTCCAGATTCATCAAGAGAAAACGCGCTGCGTTCCATGTCTTGTTGGCAAAGCGCGATCCCATTTTGAAGGATTCCATATCGATGAGGATATCCTGACCTTGGGTTGCCATATAACTGAGGGTAAACTTCATGGCATCAGCGCCATAGCGCTCCACCACTTCCAAGGGATCGAGGCCGTTGCCCAGGCTCTTGGACATTTTGCGTCCCTGCTTGTCGCGTACCAGACCTGTGATGTAGATATCCTTGAAAGGAACCTCACCAAGGAACTCCAAGGAGGCCATTATCATGCGGGAAACCCAGAAGAAAATGATATCATACCCTGTAACCAGCGTACTGGTAGGGAAGTAATTCTTCATATCCGCACTCTTTTCTGGCCAGCCCAGTGTACTGAAAGGCCAGAGCCAAGAGCTGAACCAGGTGTCGAGCACATCAGTTTCCTGCTCTATGTTTGCCGATTTACACGCTGGACAGTGTGTGGGATCCTCTTTTGCTACGATGACCTCGCCGCAGTCGCTACATACCCAGACAGGGATCCTATGTCCCCACCAAAGCTGACGACTGATGCACCAGTCATGGATATTCTCAAGCCAGTGCACATAGGTATTTTCCCAATGCTTGGGAAAGAAATGAATCTCTCCATCTTTCCATGCCTGCAGTGCCTTCTGAGCCATCCCTTCCATTCTGACGAACCACTGGTTCGAAAGGTAGGGTTCAATGACCGAGTGACAGCGGTAACAGTGACCTACCTCATGGGTATGCTCTTTTTCGTGTACCAGGACACCTAGGGCCTTAAGGTCTTCGACTACCATTTTTCTGGCATCGGTTGCAGAGAAGTTACGATATTTTTCAGGACAGTTCTCATTGAGCGTACCGTCCCCATTGAGGACGTTGATAGCCTCGAGGTTTTGACGCTTGCTACACTGCCAGTCATTAGGGTCGTGGGCAGGGGTAATCTTCACCATACCGGTTCCAAAGCTCATGTCGACAAAGCTGTCGGCTATGACGGGAATCTGTCTGTCTGTCAGAGGGAGATCAAGCATCTTGCCGATTAGAGAGGTATAGCGCTCATCATCCGGGTGTACGGCAACAGCAACGTCACCGAACATCGTCTCGGGCCTTGTGGTGGCTACAGTAATATAGCCATCACCATCGCTATAAGGATAGCGGATGTCCCAGAGATTGCCTGCAAGCTCCTGGTGCTCCACCTCATCATCAGCGAGGGCGGTACCGCACTTGGGGCAGTAGTTGACCAGATACTCACCTTTGTAGATCAGATCCCTCTCATAGAGCAGGACGAAGCTTTCGCGTACAGCCTTGCTCAGACCCTCGTCCATGGTAAACCGCTCATGGCTCCAGTCACAGCTACATCCGATTTTCTCCAGCTGGCTCTTGATGGTCGCATGATGCTTGTCCTTCACTTCCCAGGTACGTTCGAGAAACTTCTCTCGTCCGATGTCCTGACGCCGAAGGCCTTCCTTTGCAAGCTGGCGCTCCACCACATGCTGGGTAGCGATACCGGCATGGTCTGTTCCAGGCACCCAAAGGGTTGGATGCCCATTCATGCGGTAAAAGCGGGTAAGGATATCCTGCAAGGAGTTATTCAGGGCGTGGCCCATATGCAAAATGCCGGTAACATTTGGAGGAGGCATAACAACAGTAAAGGGTGAAGCGTCTCCTTCGACAGGTTTGAACATCCCGTTTTTCATCCAATCTTCATAGATGCGGTCTTCAAAATCCTTTGGATCGTAAGGCTTTGGCAACTCTACTGGCTTCACTATGGGCCTTCTACGGCGAGAA
>CAXYZP010000029.1:0-10558 GCA_964293175.1 uncultured Sphaerochaeta sp. | reverse complement strand
ATCGCGCCATCTTCCGATGTCATTGAGGATGTGGTGATAGGGTCATCCTCCTCCGTATGGTTCAATACTACTATCCGAGGTGATGTCTCCTCCATCCATATTGGAGAAGGGAGCAATATCCAGGACAATACTGTCGTGCATGTCACCATCGGAGTTCCGACATCGATTGGTGATGGTGTCACCATAGGCCATGGGGTGATACTCCACTCCTGCACCATTGGGAACGGGTGTCTCATCGGTATGGGATCGATTATCCTTGATGGCACAATTCTTGCAGAAGAGACTCTCGTAGGCGCAGGCTCGCTGATCCCTCCAGGAAAGACCTTTCCTGCAAGGAGTCTGGTGATGGGATCGCCGGCCAAGTTCATTCGAGCATTGACTGAAAAGGAGCTCGAGGATATGAGGGAGAATGCTCGGCATTATACCGAAGCCGCCCAGGAATATGCTTCGCTACTCTCCTAGACTTCGTTAGCCTTCTCAAACTTCTTGATGGCGTCGTTGGTTCCTCCAACTACGAGGATATCCTCAGTCTGCAAGACAAGCCCCGGAGTAACCTCACTGATCGCCTTGTCGTCCCTGAGCACCACAATTACGTTCAGATGGTACTTCTTACGGATATTCAACTCCTCGATCGTCTGATCGACAAAGCTCTCTGACAGGTAAATATTGGCTATGGAAAAATCATCACATAGCTCAAGAAAATCGAGCGTGCCGGTGCTTATGAGCGAGTTGGCAAGGCGTACGCCCATATCAACCTCAGGATAGACAGCCTCTGCCCCGATCTTCTCCAAAACCCTGCCATGGTCGACACTGCTGGCTTTGGCTATGACTCGGGGAATCTTCAAATCAAGGGCTGTCATCGTTGCAAGGATGTTTGACTCAAGGTCCTTACCGATGCAGACAATGACCGTACCACAGTACGCAACTCCGGACTCTTTCAGCACATCCTGGGTAATGCCCGTTACGGGATAGATATTGGTAAGCTGGTCCTTGACCGCATCGAGCTTCTCTTCCTCAATCTCCAGCACAATGACATCCTTACCAGCCTTGGTAAGTGCCAAGGCAAGAGAGAGTCCGAATTTCCCCAATCCAATGATGCCATAGGCATCCAAATCAAATTCACTTCTCATACTGCACTCTCCTTACTCATCCGATAAACACTTTTTCTTCAACATACTTGAGAACCGATGGTTTGCCTCTGATGCTGGTTGCAATGGTAATAGGGCCCAATCTTCCGATGAACATCACTGCCATGAGGATAATTTTCGAAGCCGTATGCAGAGTTGGGGTGATCCCCGTCGAAAGGCCTACTGTGGCAAAAGCAGAGACAGTTTCAAAGGCAACCTGCAAAAAGGTAGCACCACCCTTTTCAACCAGGAGCAGGCCTGTTATGCCAAACCCAAGCACCAGCGATGCCAGCAGCAATACCTGAAAGGCCTTGAGTATGCTTGTCTCATCAATCTTCCTATTGAAAGCAGCAGGTTCTCGCCTTGTAATCATTGTACCGAGGCTCAACAGCAAGACAAAGGCCGTGGTGGTCTTTATTCCTCCTCCGGTAGAACCGGGGGAAGCTCCGATAAACATTAGGACCATCATAAAAAACTGGCCCACATCACTCATGCTGCCGATGTCTATGGTATTGAAGCCTGCGGTCCTCGCACTGGTACTCTGGAAGAAGGCACTCAGAAGTGAGGTTTTTTCCACTAGAAAGAAAACCAAGGTACCCAGCAAGAGTAGCGATGTATTCATGACCAGTACTATTTTACTGTGAAGTGATAAGAGTTTCCACCTGCGGGCGCGAACCAGGTCTGCCAATACGAAAAACCCGGTGCCTCCTATGATGATCAAAGCAGAAGTGACCAGATTCATACCCACGTTACTCTTATAGGCCGAGAGGCTTTGAAACCCACCTTGTATATCAAAGCCGGCATTGTTGAATGCCGATATTGTATTGAAGGCAGCGTGTCCCAGTGCCTGAAGGGGCGCATGGGTGGCCCTGAAAATAAAGAACTCGACAAGGGTACCCAAAGCCTGAAATATAAGAGCAGCGAGACCAACGGTCTTCACTACCTGCATCGTCCCTTTCACGGTCCCCAGGTTATACGCTTCCTTGATGACACTGTACTTTCCTATGGCCACCGAGCTACTGAACATCAGCACAAATATCATGACTGCCGATGCAAAACCTAACCCACCAAGCAGGATAAGCAGGGCTATGACAACCCTCCCAAACAGGGAGAAGGTCAATGCAACATCGATAGTGACCAAACCTGTAACACAGACAGCGCTCGCAGAAGTAAAGAGTGCGTCTATGTAAGAGAGGTCCACCCCTGAGTTGTGTGCAAAGGGAAGGGATAGGAGGATCGAGCCCACACCTATGATAAGTAAAAACCCCAGTAACAAATATTGATTAGGCAGCAAGGCCTTGCGTTTGATTGCACTCATAGTTGGACTTGATTCTACCATCAGCATACATCTAACACAATATGTGCGTGGACAGGCTCCCCATCATTTGCCGATATGAACATTTGATGATATATTGAAGTAAGACTGGAGTTGCTCCAGATCAAAGAGTGAGGAAATATATGATTGATAAAAAAATAGTGAAACTGCTTAACGAACAAATTAACAAAGAGTTCTTCTCTGCCTATCTCTACCTGGACATGGCAAATTTCTACGCACACAAAGGCCTTGTAGGCTATGAAAACTGGTTCAAGGTGCAGGCTCAGGAGGAAATGGCACATGCCATGCTCTTCAGACAGTACCTGTTGAACAATGGCTACGCCATCGAGTTCCCTGCCATTGGCGACCCGACCAAGACGTATGAACATAACAAGGCTCCTTTAGTAGAGGCACTGAAGCACGAACAGTATGTTACCGCATCCATCAACGCCATCTATGAGCAGGCGGTGCTTCTCAAGGACTACAGGACACTGCAGTTTTTGGACTGGTTCGTAAAGGAACAGGGAGAAGAGGAGATGAATGCTGAGGAAAATATCCAACAGTTTGAACTCTTCGGCACCGAGCCCAAGAGTCTCTATATGCTTGATAGAGAGATGCGTGGGCGAGTCTTTACAGAGCCTTCACTGGTACTTTAGAATATGTATGACAACACCCGCTTTCAAAAAGTGGGTGTTGTTTTTTAGAACACGATAACAAAGGAGTCACTATGCAGAGCAAACCGATCAAAAAGACCACAGGCGGTTCAGTACAATATGACGGAGCAGGTGTAAAGCTTGTCAGAGTAATCGGCAATCAGGATGTCTATGACTTCGATCCCTTCCTTATGCTTGATGCATTTGACTCCACTGACCCCAAGGACTATACAAAGGGCTTCCCCTGGCATCCACACAGGGGTATCGAGACCGTTACCTACCTAATAAGTGGTGAGATCGAACATGGTGACAGCCTAGGCAACGAAGGCACCATCAACGATGGTTGTTGTCAGTGGATGACCTCCGGAAGCGGTATCATCCACCAGGAAATGCCAAAAGAGGCCAAGCGGATGCTCGGCAGCCAGCTGTGGATCAACCTTCCCCAAAAGGACAAGATGACAGATCCTGTCTACAGGGATATCAGATCAGATCAGATCCCCACCGTCAAGGAAAAGGGAACTTCTGTACGAGTCATCAGCGGTACATATAAAGGTACCAATGGCCCTGAGCAAGGTGACTTTGTAAAGACCATCTACCTTGATGTAAAGCTCGAACCCAACACAACGTGGTCCTTTGGTGTCGACCCCAGAAAGACAGTCTTCTGCTACATGGTAGAGGGATCTGCCTTGGTAAGTGACTCCAAGCAAAAGATTGAGAGCGGCTTGGGAGTTCTGTTTGGAGAGGGTGATACCATTGATATTACAGCAACAGAGGAAGGTATTCGCTTCTTTATTTACGTTGCCATGCCACTGGGAGAACCTATCGCTTGGAGAGGTCCCATAGTGATGAACACCCAGGACGAACTCAAACTAGCATCCAAGGAACTGCGGGAAGGCACATTCATCAAGCACAAAGTGTAACATAGCATCCCAATATTTCTTTTGGGATAAGGGTAGGTATGTACTTTGAGAAATATAGGTTGGTTCTAGGAACCAAATCCAGAGTACAGGACGGTTTTAGCAGGACTTACACAAATTGGGAAAAAATTACAGGGGATGATAGGACTCACGAGCATAATGGGGGAAAAGCTTGGTCCAAAGTAGCACAACTATGACTTTGATGACATCCTACTCAGTTGAGAATTGCCTAAGGTCATCATTCTTCTCCTTGAACTTCCCAATACCCAAACCTCTTTCCACCTTTACGTTCAAGCACTTGCTTTTCCACCATACCAGCCATTGCACGCTTAATTGTCGGAAGAGAAACTGCAAGTTGTTCGGAAAGCTCTCGCTGCGTTATACTAGGATTCCTGTGTATCAGTGCCATTATGCGTAGCTCCAAAGTATCATCATGAGACTTTGGAACTTTAGAAGGTCCCACCTTAGCGGAGGAGGCTTCATTCAAAGGCACAATGATTCTAAAAAAATAGCATTTTGTCTGAACTCCTCCGATACTACCTTCCCAACCTACACCCTCACGGGCTATCAAGATCGAAGCCACCAACTCTGGAAATAAACATATTTTAGTAATCTGAAAGATGGCTTTCTTGACATTGTACTAATGCACCCGTACAATAGTACAAGAAAGGAAATCCACGTGAAACCAGACAGCGAAAGCAAGCTTGAATTCAGTCTCGACATGAAAAGCGGCGTCCCCTTCTACAAGCAGATTATCTTCCAAGTGGAGATGGCCATCGCAGATGGAAGACTGGAAAAAGGCGTTCAGCTACCCACAGTCAGAAGTCTTGCCGTAGATTTGAGCATCAATCCCAACACAGTAGCCCGTGCCTATGCTGAAATGGAAATCCGCAACATCGTAGTCACCCAACAGGGTTCAGGGACCTTCATCAGTGATAAAAAAGTCAATCTTAATGCAATCGAGCGCGAACAGGTGCTCTCCCAAATCACCAAAGCCTATCTTACCAAGGCAGCTTCCTTCGGCTTCTCGCTAGAGGAGGTGCAGGAGAGCATCAGGGAATTGGGAGCAGAGCTGAAACAGAGAGAGGAATCATCATGAGCCAGTATAAAAAACCGTTTGACAAGATCAAGAACATCAGAGGATTTACCCTTAAGAAGGATTTCAGCTTCGGCTCCCTATCCTTTCTCACCCTTACCCTTTTTATGGCAGTAGGATCATGGGTGGAGCTACTCATCTTCCCCTACTTCCCTTTGGAGGGCATCGTATATCTTTCGACCTTCATATTGGTCGCTTCGCTCATTGTCATGCTGTTGCCCCTTTGGCTCACGGTTATGACGATTCTCATCGTTATGTGGATAGTGGTTATGGGCTTTCTCTCTCCCTACCTCTTCCCCCTAGCAATATTTGCAACAATAGGGTTGCTTATAGCAAGTGGAGTCCAGCTGGTGCAGCACTGGGACAAGACTGTTGTCCTGAGGATGGGAAAATTCAAGAAGGTCCATGGTTCGGGTCTCCTGTTCCTTATCCCTCTGATAGACAGGATTGCCGAGTTCATAGATATGCGCATACGAGCCACAGACTTCAGTGCTGAAAAGACCCTGACAAGGGATACCGTACCGGTGCATGTCGATGCCCTAGCCTTTTGGATGATCTGGGATGCTAAAAAAGCTATCCTAGAGGTAGAAAACTATACTGAGGCAGTTATTCTTTCTGCACAGACAGCCTTGCGCGACTCAATAGGAAAACACAACCTCTCCTCTCTCCTCTCTGATCGCGAGGAGTTAGGTAAGCAAATACAGATGAGCCTCGATAAAAAGACCAACCCCTGGGGAGTCACCATCCTCTCGGTGGAAATCACTGAAATCATAATCCCCAAGGAACTTGAAGATTCCATGAGCAAACAAGCCCAAGCGGAAAGAGAGAAAGAATCGAGGGTCATACTGGGAGCTGCTGAGGTGGAAATCGCCAAGAAATTCACCGAAGCATCGAAAGAGTATGCAAACGACCCCGTCGCACTGCAACTGCGCTCGATGAATATGATCTATGAAGGCATTAGGCAGAACAACTCCATGATGCTCCTGCCTGCCTCCATCCTGGACCATATGGACCTTGGGGCGGTACTGGGGGCCGCTGCCATACAGAAAACCCAAGAACAAGACAAGGAAAAGAATACAGCTATAGTCAAGGCAACAACCAGTGCCAAAAATATCGAGGAGTAACCGATGATCAAGATTGAGAATGTATCACGCAACTATAAGACTGGAGAGACCGTCGTAAAAGCCTTGAAAAAAGTTTCCTTGGATATTGGAGCCGGAGAGTTCCTCTCCATAGCAGGGCCCTCAGGTTCAGGCAAGACAACGCTACTCAACCTCATCGGCTGTATCGATGCCCTCGATGAGGGAGAGATAACCATCAACGGCGAAAAGGTAACAGAGATGGGTAAAAAAGGGATGACCGAGTTCCGTAGGAACAACCTCGGCTTTGTCTTTCAGACCTACAACCTCATACCTGTCCTCTCAGCCTATGAGAATGTTGCCTTTGTCCTCTCTATCTTGAACATCAGCGAAGAGGAGACCAGAAGCCGCACGATGGAACTCCTCAAGGAAGTGGGGTTGGAGGGGATGGAGGATCGTCGTCCAGGCAAGCTCAGCGGTGGCCAGCAGCAGCGTGTCGCCATCGCCCGCGCCCTGATAAAGAATCCTCAGATTGTCCTTGCTGACGAACCGACGGCAAACCTCGACTCCAAGACAGGGGAAGAGATTCTAAAACTCATGAAAAAGATGAACGAAAAGTACAAGACCACCTTCATCTTCTCCACCCATGACCAGATGGTCATGGACTACGCCTCCCGCCTTGTGCTCCTGCATGATGGGACCATCATCAGCGATGAGAGGAGGAAAGGATGAGATTCATCTTTACCCTCGCGATGAAGAACCTTAGCCGGTACAAAAGACGCACTGCCATAACTGCAATCGCCATCGCCCTTGGCTTGATGATGTTCATTATAGTGGACTCCTTGCTGCTTGGTATCGAAATGGAATCGGAGCGCAACCTCATCTGGTATGAGACATCTTCAGTGAGGATTCATACAACAGAACACTGGCCTGACAGACTGCTCTTTCCCCTGGAAGAGGGAATAGAGCAACCACAAAAGGTGATCAGCATACTTGAAGAAAATGGCTATACAGCAACAGAGCGTACCATGTTCACTTCTGATATGATCCTCTATAGCGATGACTTTGGTGAAGACGGGAACCTCTCGGTAATGGTGACAGGCATCGATCCTGACCAGGACAACGAGATCTTCCACTTTGAGGATACCCTGGTCGAAGGAAGACTCCTTACCAAAGGCGATACAGAGGGCATCGTCATGGGATCATGGCTTGCCGAGGATATTGGAGCCGAGATCGGCTACTGGGTCACCTTGGTCACCCGGGGAAACGGTGGCTTTTTTGAAGCGATAGATGTCCAGGTAGTAGGCATCGTCAACTGCCCCAACCCCAATGTGAACCGTACCCTCATCATGATGGACAAAAATACTGCAGGTTCCATACTGGGTATGGAGGGAGCCGTGACAGAAATTGACATCCTGCTGCCAAACAGAGCTGATGTCGACACCGAAGTACAAAAGATACAGGCTACGCTTGAAGCTAACGGTCGAGGCGACCTTGAGGCTCGAAGCTGGAGAGAAATGGCCAAGGATTATCTTGCTATCGCAGAAGCCAAGCGCGGAGGGACAGGAATAATCCTCTTTTTGGTATTCATCATTGCAGCAGTGGGCATCTCCAACACCATGCTGATGGCAATGTACGAGCGAACTCGCGAGCTTGGGATGATGAGGGCCTTGGGAATGAAGGATAACCATATCTGCCTTGCCTTCATCTTTGAGGCTGGTGGCATTGGGTTGTTGGGAGCTCTGGCTGGTATCGCCCTGGGAGCTTTGGGAAACATCTTTTTGGTCGAAATGGGCATCAACTATGGATCCCTGCTTCGGGATATGGATTTTGGCTACAGGGTCCAGAGCATTATTCGAGGAACATGGAGTCTCAGGAGTTTCATCATAACCTTCGTATCAGGGGTCGGCCTTGCCATGCTTGTATCGCTCTTTCCCATCAGGCGAGCTCTTAAGATGGATATCCCAACCTGCCTCAGGCACCAATAGGAGAGCTATATTATGATAAAAAAACTACCGGGCCTAGCGTTCAGAAACATATTCAGAAACCTAAGACGTTCAATTTTGTCAGCGATTGCCATAGCAGTCTCGGCGATGAGCATTGTGATGCTCTTCGGCCTGCTCAATGGCATGGAAGCTGATATGGCCAATAACCTGCAGTCTTATTACACAGGACAGGTGCGTATCCAACATGCTGACTTTGAGAAGTACGAGCGATACAATCCGCTGCACCTCGGTGTCGATTGGAACAGCATCGAACCTATCCTCTCAGACAACAGCAATGTACGGGCCGCCACAGCTAGGATCAACTTCCCAGCGAACATGTACCTAGGCGAGAAACAGCATGGGGTCATGGGCATCGGTGTAGATTTTGCAACCGAAGAGGCTTTCATTGACTTCCCGTCCATCCTGAAGGAGGGCAAGCTTCCCCAGGCAGGAGAAAATGAAATCCTCATGGGGTTCGCCCTGGCAAGGGACATGAATTTGGGCCTTGGCGACAAGGTGACGTTGCTCAGTACTACAGCTACTCGGGGTAGCAATGCCTTCACCTTCACAATCGTCGGTATTGCTGGCTTCCCTGTTGCCGGCATGAACGCAAACTCCCTATGGGCACCGATAGACCGGGTGCAGAGGTTTCTTGGGATGGATGGCCAAGCCCAGGAGATTTTGATATTGCTCGAAGATGGAGTAAACGAGAAACAAGCTGCACTGCAGATAGGGAATGAGATCGAGAATACATTGGGTACTGTAACCGATACCCGGTCCTGGAAGGAGCTGAACCAGATGTATAGCCTGATCAGGATTGCCAAGATCGCATACTACTTCATCGCCATGTTCTTCTTTGTCCTGGGAAGCACGGTCATCATCAACACGACAATGATGGTCATATTTGAGCGGATGCGTGAGATAGGGACGCTCTCCGCCCTTGGCATGCAAGGCTCGGAGCTGACCCGACTCTTCCTGTTGGAAGGATTCTTCATCAGTATGATAGGATCGGCCTTTGGCGTAATCATCGGCTACATTGCAACATACTATATGGGCAAGATCGGAATTGACCTGACCGAGGCATTAAGTGGGATAGACATGGAGGTTTCCTCCATTCTCTACCCTCAGACAAGCATCCTGACCGCTTGTGTCGTCTGGGTCTATGCTGTGGTGATCTCTACCCTGTCTACCTTCATCCCTTCTCGTCATGCTTCAAAAATCCAACCTGTGGAGGCTCTACGCTATGTCTAAAAAATTACCCTTATTACTTACTATAGGAGTGCTACTCTTTGCCCTCCCTTCTATGCTCTTTGCTCTCAGTGCTGATGAAATCATCATGGAAATGGACAGGCTCGCTACCTTCGACACTACCTACTCCACTGGCTCGATCCAGACTACCGACCGCTTCGGAACCAAAACCAGCCTCTTCAAGTCTTGGAGCCAAGGCAAGAAGGATTCCCTGATCGAGTTCACCAGCAAGGCAGAACGCGGACAGAAGATTCTTCGTACAGCGGGAAGCCTCTACCTCTTCTATCCTGATGCCGAACAGCTCATCAGGATGCAGGGGGCGGCTCTCAGGCAGTCCATGCTGGGATCGGACATCTCCTATGAGGACATGACCGAAGAGAAAAACACCCTGGACAACTACACGGCAAAACTGGAACAGAAAGAAACCTTCAAAGGTAATGAGTGTTATGTGCTGACTTTAACAGCCAAAACCAGAACGGTAGCCTATCCGATTCAGAAAATCTGGGTCGATACTGAGACCTATCTAACCTGGAAAGCAGAGTACTCCACCCAATCGGGACGCCTGCTCAAGGGTATGGAGGTACTGGAAACCTTTGAATCAGGAGACAGGGTCCTCCCCAAGCAGAGCAAGATCGTGGACAAGATGAAGAAGGACTCTGCAACCCTCATGACGGTCGATTCCTTTGAGGCAAATCCCCAACTGGATAGGACACTTTTCACCTTGGAGAACCTTACATGGTAAAGAAGACCAAGAGACATGCAACAATGGTATTCTGCCTTTGTTTGCTGGCACTGTCCCCCCTAGCGGCAGCAGAGAGTCCTGTGATAAGCATGGACCTCCTGCCGACGGCGACCTACACGGCTAAGAATGACACATGGACAGAAATCATAAACGCAAACCTCTCCGTCTCCCTCGCTTCCAAGCGAGAGGGAAATATAAGAGGCGAGGTAGTACTGAAAGCTAATACACATCCTCTTACTTCAATCAAAACCTTTGATGATGTGATTCATAAGGCATACTTCAAGGCCCGCTTTCCTTCCTTCCGTCTGACCGCAGGAAAGACCCGCCTCTCCTGGGGGGACGGAATGCTCTTCAATGCAGGAGATGTGCTATATGGAAGCAATGACACTTCGGTTG
>CAXYZP010000028.1:0-10737 GCA_964293175.1 uncultured Sphaerochaeta sp. | reverse complement strand
CCTGGGACTACCGTGAGTGGATAGTCAGTCTTAATCGTATGTTCTATTTCTTTCTCTTTCTGCAGGAACCATTTTCCTTCCAGCGTGATGGCTATAAGGAAGACCGTGTGACCGAGGTTGCACAGAGGTGGGTATACTCCCTTTGCACTGTTGATAGAGACCTCGTGTTCGCCAGATCGTCCCCCATAGATAAGGGCAATGTTCATATGCTTTCCTTCTCTTTCATCTTAAGCAAAGATAGCACCGTCGCTTCTTCATTCCAAGGTTTTTTCTCTTTTCTGTCTTCAATGGAAGTCACATGTCCCTTACCGAGAAAGAGCAGGGTGTCTCCCTCGCTAGAGAGTTCCAAAGCCCTTTGTATGGCTAGGGTGCGGTCCTCTATCTCCTCTATCATACAGCAAGAGTTCTCCATGCGAGATCTAATATCCTTGAAGATGACGCTATTGGGCTCATCTCTCGGATCTTCCTCAGTGAGGATGATCCGATCAGCATACTGGGAGGCGATACGGCCCATAGCCGAACGCTTGAAAGTATCCCGCTCTCCAGCAGAGCCAAATAGGGCAATAATCTTTCCTTTTTTCTTTGTCCTGTTCATATGGGAGAAGAGCTGTTCATAGGCATCGGCGGTATGGGCAAAGTCAATGATGATCCTGAGGGAAAGAGTGTTGCTTATGGTGATCATTCGCCCTGCAACAGGTTGTAAATTTACCAAGAGAGGCAACAGGTCTTCTGCATCTTCGTGTAACACCAGCGTACACGCCAGCAGGGCAAGCATTGCATTGCTGGCGAGGCAGGGAAGAGCTAGGGGCGTGCTTACTGTTGTCCCGTTATAGTGGATGTCCACTGTCCCCATATCACTGCTGGTTAGGGTGAAGGGGAGGGTCTTCTCAAGCAGATACGAATAGCTGAAAGGGGAAAGTTCTGAAAGAAACATGGCCCTAGAGGAGTTCTGTCGGGTTGTCAGGAAGGATCCTCCCGGTTGCAGAGCCCTGACCAGGTTGCATTTAGCCTCCACATAGGCCTCTTGGCTTTTGTGGAACTCCAAGTGTTCGCTGCTGATTGTAGTGACCAGGGCGAGGGAAAACTCTATAGTGGCGAGCCTGTCGTGTTCCTTGCTAAGGGCATGGCTGGTACACTCTAGGATGACGTGCGTCAGGTTGTTCGTTTTACATCGAGCGAGGAAGGCCTGTAACTGATCTGCTTCAGGGGTGCTCTGGCGGTAGGGTGAAGGATCTTTGCCCGCCCCGTCATCCATGCTGACGGTTCCTAACAGGCCGACTTTGCACCCTTTTGCCTGCAACATCTGATAGAGGTAGTCGCTGGTGGTGCTTTTGCCATCGGTACCGGTAACCCCGATAATCTTTAGGCTTCTGCTTGGCCAGTCGTAAAAGGCCGCACACATGCGCGAAAAGAGGGACCGGGGTGTTTCTGTGACATAATAGAGGATAGCATCCTGTTTTTTAGCAACAGGGTGGGTGCTGAAGATACACACTGCTCCTTTGGCTATCGCATCATCAATATAGAGCTCCCCTTGTGTGTGGAGACCAGGAAAAGCAAAGAAAACACTTCCTTCTATACACTCTTTGGAGTTATAACAAATTTTACTGATGACTTGTGTTTGAGCAAGATGGGATTCTTCGATGCCTACTGCGTTCAACAGACCCAAAAGCGTATTCATGAAGATATCGTAACACCGAAGGGGTAGGCTTGCAACTGGTAGTGGAGTTGGCTTCTCTTTTTTGGTATGCTGTTGGTAATTGATTGTGACCGTGCTATAACTGTAGGTGCGAATAACACAGACTTAGGCTTTTGTGAGGGCAAGAGCTCCAGAGTATCATACCCTCAAGGTAATGCATGAAACGAATACTGCTTGTTCTTGTTTGTATAGCACTAGGCATCCACACTCTTGTTTCTCTTCCTCTGCTTCAGACGGAAAGAGGAACCATAGGTATGGGCTCTGCTGGGGTCGCGCTTTCGGCATCGCCATCATCCTTTTTATATAATCCTGCACTGTTGTATGACAGCATTCGTGAAAAGAGTTTTTTCACCCTAACGGGTAGCTATCACGACTCGATACGCCCTGCAAACTTCCGAAATAATGTGCAAAATCCCCTGATGCAGAAGCCCTTCAACCACTTGAGTGCTTCCTTCAGTGGGAAAAACGTGGCCCTTACCCTGCAGAACCAGGTCTCGTTAACTGAAAGGGTAGATAGCGGTGATTCCATCAGTTTTTATGGTCTGACCCATACCCTGTTGCAGCTTGACTGGGCAACAGGCTGGTCTGCCTTTGCTTTTGGCCTGAATGTAAAGGCCATGGCGGTATCAGAACGCCCGATAGAGATACGCAATGATCGCATACTGGCTGACTATATTGTCCAGACCGCTCTGGGAAGATTTGAAACACTGGAAAATAAAGCTTTCATTTCGGTGGGGTTTGGCCTGTTGCTTGACTATGACTGGTTTAAGATGGGAGTCGCTAGTGATACTTTTGCCTACGCCTTGGGAAGTGATCCTCTACAGATCAATGTCGATGAGATTTATAAGGCTCTGGACTGGGGTTTCTCATTCAGCACTCCTACCTATGACTCGAATAACCTCCTGCATCTTTTTAAGCTGAAGGCCGCCTTTGATTTTGTTGATCTGGGTTCCGATGAAACACGGGAGACTCGGACGGGCTTTGACCTTAAGCTACAGCTGTTGCCAACCTGGTCGGTGAGCCTGAAAAGCGGATACAGGGAGAAGAAGGACAGCCCTAACGAACTGTTAAAGTTTGATTTCACCCAAGGTATCCATACCATGGGCCTGTCTGCCCAGCTTGGTGCCTTCACCATAGACCTTGCCTTTGAGATCCCCATCGATTGGTATCGGGGGACCACGGATGATGACAGCACCGTAGAAGGTATGATAGCGCTCAGCTTTTCCATATAATTGCATTTCATAGGGTAATAGTTCCTTTAGGGAACAAAACTGTAATTGACCATACTTGACACTCCAAAGGGTGAGCTATATAGTCAAACGGTAGATTGTTGTAACCGTAAGGAGTAAAGTATATGTCCAAAGCACATAGAGGTAGTGGTATCCGCGAGGAATTTAACCATGGACGGGGCACTTGCCCAGTCTGCAAGCGAACTGAAGTAAAGATTCTGTATGAAGCCACAGTCGATGGTGAGAAGGCAAAAGTTTGCAAAGCATGCAATGCCAATATCAAGGCTGCTGCAGCAAAATAACCGTTACGAGTTTGCGCTTGAGACTGTCCTTGTTGGCAGTCTTTTTTTTCCTTTTTTCGACAGAGGAGCAAAGGTGGATTTTTCAGGACGCAAAGTATACTTTGTAGGCATCAAAGGGACAGGTATGGCCTCTCTGGCAATCCTGCTCAAAGCCTCTGGCGCTCGAGTCTCTGGCTGTGATGTTGCTGAAACATTCAGCACTGATTCTCTTCTATCCTCTCATGGCATTATTGTGCATGAGGGGTTTGTTTCGTCCCTGTTGGATCGTGATTCCGATATGGTAATCCATAGCACAGCTTACGAACTGAATTTGCCTATCCTCGCCGAGGCTACAAGCCTTGGCGTATCTGTATATTCATATCCCCAATTTCTCGCCTATCTCTCCACGTTGGGCGATAGCTATGCTGTTGCAGGAACCCATGGCAAGACCACAACTGTGGCCCTCGCCTCATACCTGCTCTCGACGGGGACTCTAACAAACTTTCCCTTTTACAGTATCTTCGGGTCCAGTGTGAAAGGTATGAGCCAGCCATTCTTCCAAGGCAGTGATTCAGCCCTGTTTGAGGCGTGCGAATATCAGGATCATTTTCTCTCCTATCATTTGCGTGGTGCCTTGGTAACCAATATCGAATTGGACCATCCCGATTATTTCACCACGAAGGCAGACGTGCAGAAAAGCTTCGAAAAGTTTGTGGATACTCTCGCACCCGGTGGCTTTCTCATCTGTTGCAGTGACGACCAAGGATCAAAAAATCTTGCATCCTATGCCAGAAAAGTTCGACCTGACCTCACTGTCATGACCTATGGCTTTGATGACAACGGACCGTTTCGCATTATCAAGAAGAGCTATGAGGATGCGTACACGCTCTCTTGTCTCGATGCCTTTAGCTTTCCTCTTCTTGTGCAGGAACGCTTTTTGGTAGGTAATCAGATAGGCTCTGTTGTGCTTGCTCTTGCCATGATACTTGATAAGAAGAATCCCAAGCTCTATCTGGAAAGCGGCACATTGATAACAGCTGAGATAATCCCGACGCTCGCTGGTATGCTCAGCAAAAAGCTTTACGCTTTCCCTGGGGTCGTGGGACGTTGTGAAATTATGAAAAATGAGGGCGGGGTGCTCTACTTTGACGACTATGCCCACCATCCTACCGAGATTGCCACTGTCTTGGGGGAACTGCGCGCTCAGTATCCGAATAGGCCTATCTTGGTGATCTTCGCACCGCATACTGCAAGCAGGACCAAAGCATTTCTGAAGGATTTTGTTTTTGCCCTCAGCATGGCCGACCGTGTTGTCATGCAGAGTTGCTATGGCTCAGCCAGGGGCGATAATGCTTTTGAGAGTGATGAGGATATGGGTAAGGTTCTCTCACAAGCCTTGAGTGAAAGGATCATGAGAACCACACGTTGTCGACTCCAGGCAAGTGTATACGCCCTCTCTGATGAGGAGGCTGTTGCGATCGCATCGGGTTGGTTGCAACCCCAGGATTTGTGTATTACGATGGGTGCTGGTAACAACCGAGGCCTTACCGAGCGAATAGCTCAGACAAGAAGGAGTCTTTGATGAAAAGCATGACCGGATATGGATCGGCGGAAGCGCTAAACGAACAGTTTCAGCTCTCTGTCGAACTAAAATCCTATAACAGTAGATATTTGGATATAAACCACAACATCCCTTTCTATCTCGCACCTTTTGAGATTGAGATAGATGATGAGGTCAAGAAGATTGCCAGCCGTGGTCATGTTGAGGTAAACATCAGGATCAAGACCCTTGCCTCCGATATGGAGATAGTGGTCGACACGCTTGCCGTCAAACGCTATGCCGAGGCCTTTTCCCAGATAGCCGCTCTCAGTGGCAAGGCTCTGAAGCCTGAGCTTGCTGACTTTATCGGCAGTGAAGGGGTGCTGACCAGTGTCCGCCAGAGTGATAGCGAAATCTATAGAGACACTCTTTTTTCTACCCTTGCTGCTGCATTGGTTCAGTTTGACCAGAGTAAGGAGCGCGAAGGCTCCCATACTAAGGCAGATCTGAAGAAGATGGGTGAGATAGTCAGTGACGGTCTTACTGTCATAGCATCGCATGCAGATGAGCTTGAGGAGATGGTGAAGACCAACCTCCGTTCCCGCTTTGATGAGATGCTTGCAGACCAGAATTATGATGAGAATAGGATTCTTTCTGAAGTCGCGGTCATGCTGATCAAATATTCTGTCAATGAAGAGATTAAGCGTCTCGATGTTCATCTGAAGGAGTTTTTCAACCTTCTCGAACAGGATGAGCCGGTAGGAAAACGCTTAGATTTTCTCTGTCAGGAGATGCTTAGGGAGATCAACACCATAGGGAGCAAAAGCCAGATGGTGGAGATGAATCTTCAGGTTGTCCGCATGAAGGACGGCTTGGAAAATATACGCGAACAGATTCGCAACATTGAGTAGGGGCATCCTGTGCGCATAGCTATCAGTGGAAAAAGTGGGTGTGGAAACACCACCGTAAGTAACATGGTCTCCGAAGCCTTGGGTTTTGTCATGATCAACTTCACCTTTCGCAGTCTTGCAGCAGAGCAGGGCATTGAGTTCTGGGAGTTCTGCAAACTTGCCGAGGAGAGTGATGCACATGACCGCGAGGTTGACCGTCGCCAGGTTGAGATGGCCCTTGCTGTTGAAAATTGTGTCCTTGGTAGCCGTTTGGCTATCTGGATGCTCAAAGAGGCAGATCTGAAAATCTACCTTACTGCAACCACAGAAGAACGGGCTAAAAGGGTGCTCAAGCGCGAAGGGGGCACCTTTGAAGAGCGTCTTGCTCAAACCTCCCAAAGAGATAAGAATGACAGTGCCCGCTACGAACGCCTGTATGGGATTAACAATAGTGATACTTCCATAGCTGACATGGTCATAGATACTACAGAGCTTGAACCCGATGAGGTGGCGGCTCTGATCATAGCTAGAGCAAAGAAGTCCCTATAAAGAGGAGAAGCATGAAAAAGTCTTTATTAGCCCTAGCTCTCCTGACTCTTACACTCTCTTTAGTGTCTGCTGCCTCCTATCTGGGCATCAGCCAGTCTCCTGTCTCCACCTCTTTGGATGTGGGGTTTCTCACCCGTTCGATAGATCAGAATATCACCTTTTCTCTGCCTCTATTGGGTGCATTGGATAGTGGAGATAACCCGTTTCAGTATCCTGTGGCCAGCTTGAATCTCTTGTATAAGAAAAAGATTGGTACTACTGTAGCCATAGGATTCGGACCCACCCTACGTGTAGGATGGGAGTATAAGAAAGCAATCGGCCTGCAGGCAGGTCTCTTGCCCCAGCTCTCTTTAGAGGCGCCGAAAGTGATGGATAGTTTGTTCTGTGAGCTTGGCTATCTGCCAGATGAGTGGAAGTTGCTAAAAGGATCTGATTTCTCGACATTGCTTGAAGATAGTATTGGACAATTTGTCCGGTTTGGATACAGACACGCTTTTTGAGTGCTGTACATTCTTGTTGTAATTCATTATAATTTAAAGTTGTATCATCTAGTAGAAGGAGTATCGATAGTGAGCATCCCATTGGACACCCTAATTGATTATGAAGAAAATGTTTATGTGATTACTTGTGTAGCCATCAAAGAGGCTATCATTTTGAGTAATCCCGGTTGTGGTGGTCAGGAGATTGAGGAAAACAATGGTAAAATTGTTAGCGAAGTACTCAAAAGAGCCCTTAACGGTGAAATTCACTTCGAAGCCCCAGACCTGCGCTAATCCTTTTGAATCTGTAATTTTCCTATTTGGCCCCACGGGCGTAGGAAAAACAGACCTTCTTATGGATCTCGATCCAGAGAAGTATGCAGTGGTCAATGCCGACTCCATTCAAGTGTATCGACACTTGGATATAGGGTCGGCCAAGGCTAATGCTGAAACCCTTCAAGCCATCCCCCACTATCTCATCGACGTATTTGACCCCTGGCAGCAGTTCAGTGTAGGGGATTTTGTCACGTATGCCGATCAGGCATGCCGCGAAATTCATGCACAAGGGAAAATCCCTGTACTCAGTGGGGGGACCGCATTCTATTTTAAGCATTTTTACTTTGGTTTGGCTGAAGCACCTCCCAGTGATGAGAGTGTGCGCCTCAGACTTGCCCAAGAGATAGAGAAACGTGGGGATGCTTGGGCATTCGCGCGCCTTTCCTCTGTCGACCCTCCCTCTGCCAAAAGGATCCATCCTTCTGATATGTATCGGGTCAGCCGTGCTTTGGAAGTCTATGAAGGATCAGGCAGGCCCCTAAGCAGTTACAGCATACCCTCTACACCCCGAAATGGGATGAACCCTTTGGTCATTGGTCTGTATCGGCACGGTGATGAGCTGAAGCAGCGTATAGCGCTGAGGGTAGCTCAAATGTTCTCTGAGGGATTAGTGGAGGAGATTCGCCATCTCATTGATATGGGTGCTGACGAGTCTTGGCCTGGGCTACAGGGTATCGGGTACAAGGAGTTCTTCCAGGCACGCAAGAGCGGTGAGGCATCGCTGTCCATGGTAGGCACTCAGATAGAGCGCAACAGCCGCTTGTATGCAAAGCGGCAGATGACCTTCTTCAAGAGTTTCGCCGATGTGACGTGGATGAACCCGAAAGATAAGAAACCTATTCTTGAACTGATTGAGGCATACCGATAGCTTTGGTCTCTCGCCTGTAGGTCGGGATCCTGAGGTTCTCCAACCTACGCAGTTCCTTGTTGTCCAGTGAGGTAATCTCAAGCCATCCGCGCTTACTGATTCCTACGCTAAAGAGTTGTACCTGCTCATATCTGAATATGACAATTTCCCCCTCTTTGACCATAGTCTCTTCCTGATCCTCAAAATACGGATAGGGGGAGTAGAGTACGCTTACAGCTTCATAGTTCTGGCTATCCAGAGCTCGTACCCTGACATCCGCCACACCATAGAGGAACGTTCCTTCCAGGAGATCTGGCTTGCCTTGTTCTATCCAGGTGTTTGGATCGATCTGGGTGGTGATGCCTTCATAGGCTTGGCGTGTCTGTCGTGAGACAAAGAGGTTTGTCACCTCCATGGCAGCAGGGTTTTTTACCTTCTTTGCAAGGGATGCTTCCATTTTCTGCAAGTCGAGTTCATTCTGGCTTATGTAATACTCTTCAATGACCTGTTCTGCCGCCATTCCTGCAGTATAAGGGGGTGCTAGGGCTTCCTTAATCCTGCCTGTAGCAAACCAGACGACCATCGTTACAGCAAAGGCAACACTGATAACTATCCAGCCCTTCTGTCTCCAGAAGATGCTTCGGTTTGAGCGTTTTTTCTGATTCTCCAAAAATACTGCACTTGTAGGGGCCTCTCTCATTGCTTCATACGTAGGGGTTTCATTGCGGTTTTCAAGATTCCACTCTAGGCTTTTTGTTGCCTGTACAAACCACGCAAGCGCATTCTGACTCTCCATATTGCCACTTGCCTCGCGCTGCTTTGATAAACTCAAGCGTAGGGTAGCGTCGATGAAGTGTGTGCTCTTTTGAGCAAGGGGCAAGGCGCTTAAGGCCAAGGGAAGGGCTCTGAAGCCATCTTCTCTGGTCTCTAAAGCTTCAAAGGGGGGGAATCCCATTGCCGCATAATACAGCAGCTGGACCATCTGGTCACAGAGGGCAAATGGGGTATGCAGTCCGTGGTGAACCCAAGCCGATCCCATACCATAGCGTACATCCTCTTCAGCACAGGAGGCGAAAAGGTCAGCCAAATCCTGAGGGAGAATAAGAAATCCCCCCTCTTCGATGCCCCAGATTCTCCAAAGGGGAAGGGTGTTGCTGGAAAGGTCGAGGAACTTGAAGGAAAGAGAAGAAAGTGCCAAGGCTAGCTCTCTTACCAAGGCAAGGGCACTTCTGCGTTTTTTTGTGGCTATATCGGTGATGGGAAAGAGGTGTATGGTCTCGAAATAGAGACACCGCTTGCCATTGACCACTGACAATCCTTCCCAGTACCAGGGTTTGGGCTTCTGCCCTTCGATAAGAATATACCCAGGCTCTTTCTGCCCTTGCAACAGATAGGAGGGAAGGTCCACACCCGCAGGGCCAATGGCCATACAGGTATAGGGTTTCTTTTCAATGACAGACTTGAAGACATCAGGGGCAACAACCATCTCAGACCTCTTTCCTTTTTGCACTGGCATGCCAGACAATTCGTTCTTTTGTTATATATTTTTGGGGTAGTAGTTCGTACGTTTCCCCTTCAGTGGAGAACAGGGTGAAATTCCACCCGTTCTTTCCCCAGCTTTGATGCCGTAAGGCTTCAAAGGCTGCTATGGAGCAACTGGATATTTGTTTGGAACGGACGCTTTCCAACAGAGGTTCGCCCCTTTCCAAGAGTGAAACAAGATGTGATGCATGCTCGGTAGCCAAAGCTGAAGGAAGTATGGCATTGAGATTAGCAGAAACAACAAACACTGTCTCTGGAACCAGCTCTACTATCTTCTTTAGAATCGCGGCGTAGGTCCTACAGTGATCGGCATCGGTGGTATTGGTAAGCAGAGGTAAGACAGGAATTCCCTTACAGTATGCGTCTACCAGGGGGAGGGTAAGTTCGATAGCGGGCTCCTCTACGAAATAGCTGTTTTCTGCCTGTATAGCACCCTTAAAGTAGGACAGTAGGCTCGTTCTAAGCTCAGAGGCATAGGCAATGCTGGGATGAGGCAATATGATGCCTTCCCCTGTCGGGGCAAAAAGGAAGTGGGGCTTGTCCACATCCAATGCTTCCTGATGCAAGGGAGCCAGGATTACCACTAGCTTGGGCTTTAGCTCTGCAATGGCAGAGAAGCTCTGGTGTAAAAGTTCGAGGGCCACAGCATAGGATGCATGGGGGGCGATGATCGCAGAGGGCAGGCTAGTCAGCCTGTTGTCCCCATTGGTCAAGGTCTCTCTTTTAGCACTCTGAATTGTGAGCTGTTCAGGATCGTTTGGGTAGAATATGGTGTGATGTTCACTTGTGTGCATCTTCATCCTCCAAAAGTAGTCTTGCAAGGCGTCCTTCGTCCAGTGTTACTGAGAGGTTTTTCTCCTGAGTTGGTATAACAAGTCCTGTTTTACCTTTTTTCGGGCGCCTGAGGTGTTTTACCTGGGTGTAGTAGAGGTCAGCCTTTCCTTGGCTTTTGGCTTTGCTGAAGACAAGGGCAAGATTTGCCGCATCAAGAAGCACATCCAGGGGGACGCTCTTTTCGCGTTGGTACTTGATAAAGACATAGCCGCCTGGGGTATCACGCGTATGCATCCAGTAATCGTTGCCCCGCACAAAACGCCGTAGCAGCTCATCATTTTCCTTGGCATTACGCCCCACAAGAAGGGTAAATTGTCCGCTTTGGATAGTTAGCCCCGGTGTTTTAACCTTGGTGGGCTTATCGACGGTCTCAGTTCCAAGCTCCTTCTTCAGTTGGCGTATATCAGTTTTCTCGTTATCTGAGGGGGTAAGGAGTCTTGCATACTTTGCAACAGCAGCTTGCAGCTCACCCTGAACCTTTACGAACTCTTCTTTGGCATTTTCAAAGGTCCCT
>CAXYZP010000027.1:0-10784 GCA_964293175.1 uncultured Sphaerochaeta sp. | reverse complement strand
GGGCCGTTCTGACTGCAAAGTTGTGTCCGGCTCTGCCATAGTCACCTAGCCATCCTTTAGTCTGTCTCCGTGCGAATACAATGGAGAGAGCTTCATCGAGATGCTGTTTCTCTTCTTCACTTACCGAGCCGTCGAGGACTGCGCGGTAATATTTGGAAGCGGCCAGAGTATAGGAAGGACCTTTCATCCTGCCTTCAACCTTGAGGGAGTCTATGCCCATCTCCTCTAACTTTTTTGCCACGTCGCCGGCCTTGAGGTCGCTCATGGCGAAATACCAACCGGTCTCTTTCCCTGCTGGTTTTGGGGAGAGTTCTGAGCCTAGGGTGGGGTCTGACTCAAGGGAGAACCAGGATCTGCATATCTGGGCACAGGCGCCACAGTTGGCGCTTCTGCCGCAGAGCTGTTCGCTGGCTGTACAAAGACCGGAAAATCCATAACAGAGGGCCCCGTGAATAAATACCTTCAGTTCGATATCCGGACAAGCGTCACGTATCTTCTGTATCTCTTCCAAGGTAAGTTCCCTGGCAAGGACAACGCGCGTAAAGCCCAGTCTCTGCAGCTCGCGCACTCCTTCTATGGTATGGACGGCAAGCTGGGTGCTCCCGTGCAGGGCAAGGGAGGGAAACTGGTTCTTTATCAGGCGTGCAACGCCGAGATCTTGGACGATGATGCCATCACAGCCGATAAAAGCTATCTGACGCAGAGTCTTGATCACATCGGGGATTTGGGAGTCATCGATGAGGGTGTTTACCGCTACATAGATCTTTTTATCTTGTTCGTTTGCTAGTTGTTTGAGCTTGGAAAGGTCTTCAAGGCTAAAGTTTGTCGCTTCTTTTCTTGCAGAGAAATTGCGCATGCCAAGGTATACAGCATCGGCACCCTCGTTGAAGGCAACCAGAGCCGCTTGAAGAGAACCTGCAGGCAAGGTTAATTCAGTCATAATACATCCTTTGGAGGGGTACTTGTGTAATCCCCAAGGAATAGGGTAGCGCCAGCGCTCTATCGTGTCAATCTGAACTGCCTTGTAAGCGCTGTTGGGCCTTTTGGTGCAGTTGCTTTACTATCTCGGCATGACGGCTTTCTGTGAGGGGATAGAGGGCTATGGGGATGATGCCCAGAATACTGCTGAAGAAGGGAATAAAGGCCGTCAGGGCATGGATGCTTTTCAGCACCTGCTCGCTCTGCACCATATTGGGAAGATATCCCACCGCTGCTAGGGAAGTTGCGATCATAACGGACGTTACAGCTGCAGTCAGTTTTGCAAGGAAGGTCTGGCTGGAGAAGATGGTGCCTTCTGTGCGCTTACCCGTTTTCAGCTCACCATACTCTATGGTGTCTGCGATCATAGCCGTTTGTATGACCTGGGGGCTCGCCATACCCAGACTGCTGATGCAGTTGAAGACAAGCAAGAGAGGGAAGTTTTCCCATCCGACAAAGAAGAATCCCAACGATCCCAGTGCGTAGATGGAGTAGTATCCGATACAGGTGGCCTTCTTGCCAAAACGTCTGCTGAAATAGGGGACTGTGGAGATTCCTATCAAGATGAAGGGGATGTTAATACCGGCGAACAGCGTGTACAGCAGCTCATTTCCGAGGTTGTACTTTGCATAGTAGATCAGCATAGAAAGCTTTGCAGTCTGGCCGATACCTGTAAAGAAACCACTGATAATGACCAGCATGAGGGGTTTGTTGCTCCCAAAGATGGTAAAGATATCCTTGAAGCGGCTTTTTTCGTCTCTTACTGGCTGGACCCGCTCCTTCACGAACACAAAGGTAACGATAAAACAGGCAACAGTAAGCAGGCTGTAGATAAGAGCGGTCATCTGATAGCCAGAAGCGGGTTTTCCCTCACGAGAGAAGAGGAAGATCAAGGGCTGGGTCGCAAGCGTTGCGATTGCTATAGCTATGGTAGCTGAGAATCGGGGGTAGGTCACGACGCTGTTGCGTTCGTTGGTGTCGTCGGTGATGGCACTGCTCAAGGCCCAGAAGGGGACATCACTGGCCGTGTAGATCATGCCAAAGGCGATATAGGTTATGGTGGCCCATGCTATCTTACCGCCCATACTCAAAGAGGGAGCACTGAAGGAGGCTACGGCAAAAGGGACGAAGAGGATGGGGGTGAACAGCAGGTATGGGCGGAACTTACCCCATCGTGTTCTGGTCCTGCCTGCAATCATGCCCATCAGTGGGTCATTGATGGCGTCCCAGAGCCTGGAAAGGAGAAGGATAGTTCCTGCCACAGCTGGTAAGATACCAAAGATGTCGGTATAAAAGAAGAGTAAAAAGTTGGCCATGAGGCTGTACAACATGTTTTGCCCGAAGTTCCCGAACCCGTATGCAAGTTTTTCTTTTTTGCTGATGAGTTTTTGCTGTTTCATGATGATGTAGTGTATCATAGAAATGTCGCCAGGCAAGAAAAATGCAACCCCTTGCGTGCTCCCCTGTTGGGATAGTATACTTTTAGTACCACAACTAATGAGGAGGGCTACGATGCCGAACAAACAAGATGCAGGAAACCAAGTGTTGGAATTGTCTAAAGGTGCGGTCATCTACGAACAAGGGACTCCCTGTTCCACTATGTTTCTCCTACGCTCTGGAAAGGTGGGACTGTTCCTTAACTACCATACGCCCCAACAATTTCAAATCTCAGAGATATCCTTGTCAGGCGCGAGTCTTGGCGAGATGGGCTTGTTCGAAGAGGACCCTAGAAATGCAACAGCAGTTGCATTGACCGATTGTGTGCTGGTGGAGATCTCTCAAGAATCCTTTCCTGCTTTTATTGAGGCTCATCCTGATGAAACACGACAGATAATCCTAGACCTCAGCCAGCGCTATAAGATGGCACTGCAGGAGGTGAAGAATTCTCACCTCATTATCCAAGAGAGCCTAGAAGCCCTTAAGGAAGCCCAGCTGAACAAGAAAGATTCCTTGAAAGACAAGATTAAGAAGATTTCCGATTTTCTCCTGGATATCCCTGAGGATGTTCCCCCAGAGCTATATTTGAGCTTTAATTCTCGTTTTCACGGGACTATGTTCTAGAGCAGAAAATTTTGATAAAAAATTATAAGAAATTAATACCAACCATATTGATATAGATTGGAAAAAACTGTACCGTCATTGATGAGCAACTCTCCATGTAATGGGGAGTTGCTGTATTACTAAGATGATAAGGAGTAGTCCATGAACGTCAATGACATTAAACATGCTGGACTTAAAAAGTGGATTGATGAGTTCGCAGAACTCGTAACCCCAGACGCTATTGTGATCGCAGACGGAAGTTCTTCCCAGTACGATGAACTGATCGATCTTACGGTGAGCAGTGGTGTAGCGACGAGATTGAATCCCGCCAAAAAGCCTGGTTGTGTTTTGTTTCTCTCCGATCCCTCCGACGTAGCACGCGTTGAGAAACGCACCTACATCTCTTCCGTGAAGGAAGAAGACGCCGGTCCGACCAACAACTGGATGGATCCCACTCAGTTGAAAAAAGAGATGACTGACCTCTATCGTGGATGCATGAAAGGCCGTACCCTGTATGTGATTCCTTTCTCCATGGGGCCTATCGGTTCTGACATCTCCAAGATTGGTGTCGAGCTGACAGACAGTGCCTACGTTGTCACCAACATGATGATTATGACCCGTGTTGGTAAAAAGGTACTCGATACCCTTGGCACCGATGGCTATTTTGTTCCTTGTTATCACTCTGTAGGCAAGCCTCTTGCTGAGGGTGAGACCGATGAAGGCAAATGGCCCTGTGCTGCTATGGAACATAAGTATATCTCCCACTTCCCTGAAACCAGAGAGATCTGGTCCTATGGTTCAGGCTACGGCGGGAACGCCCTGCTTGGAAAGAAGTGTCTGGCTCTCAGAATTGCAACCGTGCTTGCACGTGATGAAGGCTGGCTAGCCGAGCACATGCTCATCCTCAAGATCACCAGCCCCGAGGGCAAGAGCCGCTTCATGACCGGAGCATTCCCCTCAGCCTGTGGCAAGACCAACCTCGCTATGCTCATTCCCACCGTTCCCGGTTGGAAGGTAGAGACTGTCGGAGACGACATTGCATGGATGAAGTATGGCTCTGACGGTCAGCTCTATGCTATCAACCCTGAAGCTGGTTTCTTCGGTGTAGCCCCCGGCACTTCAGAAGACTCCAACTACAACGCCCTTGTTTCCGCATCTTCCAACACCATCTTCACCAACGTTGCCCTCACAGAGGACAATGACGTCTGGTGGGAAGGAATTGGCTATGATGCACCTGGCAAGCTGGTCGACTGGAACGGCAACGAATGGGTTCAGGACAAGACTGACAAGAAGCAGAAGCCTGCAGCGCATCCCAATGCACGTTTCACCGCCCCTGCCTCCCAGTGCCCAAGCATTGCCTCTGAGTGGGAAGATCCTAAGGGTGTGCCCATCAGTGCAATCCTCTTTGGTGGTAGAAGGCCTCACACCATTCCTCTGGTACACCAGAGCAATGACTGGAGCCACGGTGTATTCCTCGGTTCTATCGTAGGGTCCGAAGTGACCGCCGCTGCTCTTGACGTCAAGGCTGGTACTATCAGACGTGACCCATTTGCAATGCTGCCCTTCTGTGGCTACAACATGGGCGATTACTTCCAGCACTGGTTGGATGTAGGCCATGCTGCACCAGATCAGGAAAAGCTTCCTAAGATTTTCTATGTTAACTGGTTCCGCAAAAGTGCTGAGGACAAGTTTATTTGGCCAGGATTTGGTGAGAACAGTCGTGTCCTAAAGTGGGTGTTTGAGAGATGTGAAGGTACTGCAAAGTTTGTAGAGACCCCAATCGGAATCATGCCTTCTTTGGATGCAATCGATCGTCCTGCTGGCATCACAGAAGAGGACATGAAGGAACTGTTGAAAGTTGACATCGATGGCTGGTTGGAAGAGGTCGCAGACATTCGTACCAATCACTATCCGAAGTTTGGCGATCACCTCCCAGAGGAGCTCGCTACCTTCCTCGATCATCTTGAAGCCGACCTCAGGGCTGCCAAGTAAGATTAAAAGATTAGATTTCAATGTAAGACGGTCTCCAAACGGAGGCCGTCTTGCTTTACATCTTCTTCCCCTCTATTCCCCGTTTCTTGCTATACTCCTTTGTATGAGTCAGATAGAGAGAATATTTTATATCAACCGCAAGATCCTTGAGGATGGAAAAGTAAGCACCGCCCAAGTGGTTACAGCCTTTGAGATATCCAAACGACAGGTGATGCGGGATATCGACTACCTCAGGGATACCCTAGAGGCCCCTTTGGTCTACGAAGCCAAGGAGAAGGGGTATGTCTATACCGGGGACTTCTCCATGATGAGCAATTCAAATGAACGGGTGCTGGTGCTCAATGCCATCTTTAGAAGTTTGGCCGAGTCCCAGGGAGCTCTTTCTGTCATCACCGACATGGTCAGCGATGGACTGGACAGTGGTCTGGAGGAGAGCTATAAGAGCCTCTCTGATAAAATTGTCTTCATAACCCCAGTGCAGGATTGGCCTGACTACACCGTCTTCAACAAGATATGTTCTGCTATGAAGGGTGGCTTTCGGATGACCTTGGGGTATCGTAATGCCAAGGGAGAACGATCAAAGAGGCACATTGAGCCGTTGCGCCTGGTCAACTACAGTGGAAGATGGTATCTGCTTTCCTATGATCGTCAGAACAAGGAACTGAGAACCTTCCATCTCTCCAGGATTGAGAAGATTGAACAGATAGAGGGAGACCTCTTCCAGAGCCGATATACAGAGCAGGAACTTGATAGTTTTATCCATGGGGGTTTTGGCATTTTTATGGGAAACAAGAGTATTCCTGTCACCTTCTGTGTCTTTGGCTGGGCAAGCAATGCCTTGGAAACCCAGACCTGGCATAAAGATCAGAAGACTCGCCCTGTCGTACTCGATGGTAGGCAGGGATTGGAAGTCACCGTTCCAGTGGCAAATCTGCAGGAGATCCTCTCTCAGATACTCTCCTTTGGTTCGGCTGCAAAGCCCATTGCCCCTCCCCAGTTTGTGCAGGCATGGAAGGAAGCTGTGCTGGCTATGGCGAAAGAGGCAAATTCCCTCTAACTATCCATATATTCTTTTACCTATGACATTCTATGTCATAGTAGGTGGTGTACTCTTTGGCTATGAGAAAGGAGATGCCCATGAATATCGAAGTCAGAAAAGAAGTAAAAGAAGAGATCTCATGTTTTCCACCCTGGTTTCTCACCGTGATTGATTCTCCCCCCTTGTTGGTTGTCTTTGCTATAACAGTATTGGCATGTGCACCGTTGGTGATGATTTTTGGTGCCTTGTACCCTTTATTCAAGCACTGATGTTCCCCGAGTATTGTGATAGGGTGCCTTATCGTTGCACTTTGTTGGAGGCAATACAGATATTTCGCATAAATATGTGATTATACCCTTCCCCTAATGTCTGGTTTTTCGGTAGGATTGAGAGACTTCCTAGAAAGTCATCATCTTATACCCCCTCTACCTGCATCATTGCTGAGTAAAAGGCTTTGTTGCGCAGGCTCAAGGAGTTTTCTCATGGGAAACCAGCCCTCATCGAAAATGAAGTACGGACCGGCCGACAAGCCACCCCTCAGTCAGTGGATCCCTCTAAGCATCCAGCATGTCTTTGCAATGTTTGGGGCAACCATCCTCGTCCCCATCCTTACTGGGTTGAGCCCCAGTACAGCCTTGTTTACTGCAGGAACAGGGACACTGATCTATATTGTTATCACCAAAGCTAAGGTCCCAGCCTTTTTAGGCTCTTCCTTTGCATTTATTCCGGCTCTCATAGCAATATCCTCCTCCTACGGAATGGCCTATGCTATGGGTGGTGCTTTTGTGTCAGGTATTTTTTACATGATAGTATCATTCATCATCAAGAAGAGCGGACACGCCTGGCTGGGCAAAGCCCTGCCTCCTGTGGTCATCGGATCGGTCATCATTGTCATTGGTCTGAACCTTGCCCCCACAGCCATGGGCATGGCAATGAACGATGCTAATGGAGACTACAGTCTCATCCTCCTCACCATCGCATGTGTGACGCTGGCTATGACCATTGTGATGAATCTCTTTGCAAAAGGATTCTTCAGCATCATCCCTCTGTTGGTAGGGCTTCTGACAGGGTATTTCTTTACCCTGATCATGGGCATGATCACCCCTTCCTTTGCCTTGATAAGCTTTGAGGGAGTCAGACAAGCCGCTTGGTTTGGTCTTCCTACCTTTGCAATTCCCAAGTTCAACCTGGTGGCAAGTGTAACCTTCATCATCGTCTCCTTAGCTACCATCTGTGAGCACCTGGGCGATACTCTGACCATCTCCAAGGTGGTCGGTAAGGACTTCTACAAGGAACCAGGTCTGGACAGGACCCTTGCCGGTGACGGTGTTGCAACCCTTTGGGCTTCTTTCTGGGGCGGACCTCCCAACACCACATACGGTGAGAATATCGGAGTCTTGGCCCTCACCCGTGTCTACAGTGTCTGGGTAACAGGCGGGGCCGCGGTCTTTGCCATACTTCTTTCTTTCTTTCCCAAATTCGGGGCCTTGATCCAGACCATCCCCAATCCTGTATTGGGAGGGATCTCGATGTTGCTCTTCGGTACCATCGCATCCAGCGGCCTACGGACCCTGGTGGACAGCGGTGTCGACTATGAGGACAAGAGAAACCTTACGATCAGCAGTGTGATCCTAGTGATCGGCATTGGTGGGGGAGTGCTTAACTTTGGTATGGGAGCTCATATGGAATTCTCCCTTGGTGGGGTTGCCCTGGCTACGCTGGTTGGCATATTCCTCAACCTTATCCTCCCTAGGGAAGCTAGCAACACCTAATTTTTGTTATTGCTTTCTATCATATGTTCGTTACATGAAGGCTTCCTCGAGGGGAAGCCTTCAGTGTTCATTTCTGCCTGAATCTGATATACTACAGTATATGTATACGTATAGCACCATTGATTCGGATAAGAAACTTTCAGAACAAGTTCAAAGTTGGAAACAAAGAGACATCAGCTCTATCGCCATGGATTTTGAGGGGGAGTTCAACCTCCATATTTATGGGGAACACCTCTGTCTCATACAGATTTTTGATGGGAAAGAGTATTTCCTTATCGATCCTTTCAAGATAAGTCCGGAAGCTTTGAAAGCTTTCCTTGAGGACCCTGACTTGGAAAAGGTCATGTTTGACTGCGCCAGTGATTCTGCCCTTGTCCGCAAGGCCTATGGCATCGCCCTTGCCAATGTGTTTGATATTAGGGTGCAAGCGCGTGCATTGAACTATACAGGCAACCTCACAGGCTTGGTGGAGCATCACCTTGGCGAACAACAGGAAAAGAGCAACAACAGCAAGAAGAAAAACCAGATGACCAACTGGCTGAGAAGGCCTTTGAAAGAGAACCAGGTTCAGTACGCCCTCAGCGATGTGGCACACCTTTTCGCCTTGAAGACAATCCTTACCTCCCTTGTGGAAGAGAAGGGTCTGACCGAGCAGGTGGACAAGACCATGCTCACTATCGCAAAACCCAAGGGTCCGGATAAGCCGGGGTGGACCAAGTTCGCGTCCTGGAAGTATATGAACAAGGAAGAGAAGATCTATCTCAAGCATTTTTTCCTAGCTAGGGATACCATGGCCAGAAAATATAATGTCCCTGCTGTCAGAATCCTTGAAAAGCATAGGTTGCTTGAAATGGCGAAGACCATCCCCGTTACTGCCAATGACTTCCATATCTACTGCACCAAGTGCCCGGAAGATCAGGTGGAAGAGTTGGTGGATATGTTGATCCAGGCTAAGAAGAGTGCTGCGGATGAGATGCTTTCAGCCTGATCTGTACCCCTTCCGATGCCTCTACCAGCAATGAGAGTATTTCACAGGTAGGGGTGGGAATGGCATGTTTTTTCCCTAGACGAACTATAGCAGAGCAAAACCAATTGTTCTCAGTTTTTCTTCCGGCCTCCATGTCCTGACACATGGAGGTTTTTCCTTCAAAGCCCAAAGAGGTCACTATCTGGTAGTTCTGCTCGATCATGCTATCGCTTAGGAACACTCCCTCTTCCTGTCCTACTGCCTGCACCTCTTTGCTTACTTTCCAAGCAAGGGTCTGTACGCTGTCCTGGTTCAGGTCCCCATAGGTGGCCCTGCACAGGGCGCTGATAGTATTGAAGGCTGTGTTGAGCATGAATTTTTTCCAGAGTTCCAGGCGAATGTTCTCGGGTACCACATAGCGTATGTGCGCACGTTGGAATAGGGAGCATATGGCTTCTATACGTTCGCTTTTGCTGTTGTCCTTCTCCCCAAACACAATCCGTCCCTCTTCACTGAAACTAATCCTATTCCCTACATGCGTGGAGTTGAGTCCGACGGCAAACCCATAGAGTATATGAGCTTCCCCATAGGCTTCAATCAGTAGTTGTTCGCTCTCTATCCCGTTGAGCAGCGACAGGATGACAGTATGCTCCCCAACAGCATGTTCTATCTGTTTGACGGACTCTTCGAGCTGCAGGTTCTTGGTTGCAAGGATGACCAGGTCACTAGGCTTGGCATCCTTTGGATCGACAAAGGTGAAGTCAACCTGCTCTCCATTGAGAAAGAGTTTTTCTTCTGCATATCTCTTTCTACGCTGCTCGTCTGCAAGGAATACTACATGCTCTTTGCCCAACAGGTGGTGTAATCTCAAGCCGTACATGGCGCCTACCGCACCACGTCCTATGATAGTCACTTGGTTCATCTTCTATCCTTCCTAGTTGCCAACTCTTTGATCAGTGCGGTCAGAGAGAGGAGTTGGTCCACTCGTATTGATTCGTTTGTAGTGTGGGGAGCTTCATAGCCGGTGGTGCAGACAATGGTGGGAATGCCTTTGGCATTGAGTACGTTTGCATCACTGCCTCCGAGGGTCGGTCTCTCTTGATAGGGAAGCCCAAGGGTAGTGCAAGCTTTTTTCAGCATGGAAAAGCCAGCAGAATCTGTGTTCAGCGAATATGCTTCATAGAGCAGTTTCTCTACAATGGCGACCTCTCCACCATGTTTTTCTGCCGCTTTGGTAAGGCATAGCTTCATATGCTGTATTTGTTCCAACAGCTTCTTAGGCTTCAGGCTTCTTGCCTCAAAGGACAGACTTGCTTTGTCACAGACAATGTTCATGACCCCCGGTGCTAGAAAGGATCCTACATTTGCAGTGGTTTCCTCATCGATGCGAAGCAGGCGCATTGATGAGACGGCATCACAGCCTGCCTGTATTGCACTGATGCCCGTCTCTGGGGAAAACCCTGCATGGGCTCCCTTTCCCTCGAAGGTGACATCGAGCTTTATAGAGCCGGGGGCTGCTGTAATGAAGGTCCCTATGGGTCCTTCAGCATCAAATACATATCCATGATCGATACCAGAGAGTTTTGTTATATCAATTTTAGCTATGCCTTGCAGGCCAAGCTCTTCTCTGACAGAGAAGAGGATGACCAGATTTGGATGAGAGAGTTCTTCCTTTTGGATGGTTTCCAAGACGGTAAGAATGGCAGCGATGGCTGCCTTGTCATCACCACCCAAGGCAGTTTTCCCCCCTGTATGGATACGACCTTCCTCTACGAGAGGTTCCACATCAAAGGCTAGGGGGACAGTGTCCATGTGGGCGCTAAGGAGAATGGTCTCTCCCTCTCCCGGTAGGTATGCATAGAGATTGCCTCCCTCATCCCAACTGGTGGATAGTCCAAGGGAGAGGAGCTTTGTCTCAAGGAAAAGGCCAATGAGCCCTTCATCACCTGAGACGGAGTTTATCTTTACCAAGTCTAAAAATGTCTGCACTGTTTTG